>NZ_JBFBCG010000035.1:0-82061 GCF_040683105.1 Streptomyces sp. NPDC051020
CCCCCGTCAGAGCGGACAGAAGCACCCCCAGCGCACGCCACGGCATTTACCACGCCCCCGGCGCGCACCGAAGGTGCGCTGGATCGCTGACCTGGATATTCGCTGTCGCCACGGACCACGGTGGACCAGGTGGACATTACATAAGCTAGGGACTATGGCCTACGAGATTCCGGTGACGCAAGCGCGAGCTGAACTCGCCGAACTGATCAACCGCGTCGTCTACGGCGGCGAGCGGGTCGTGGTGACGCGGCACGGAAAGCCGCTCGTGGCGCTCGTCTCGGCCGCTGACCTGGAGCGACTTGAGAGCGACGCGGTCGTCGCGGAGGAGCAGGTGATCAGTTCGGTCTCCTCGATCGGCTCCGCGGTGTCCGCTCCGGGCGAACGGCGGCGCTTCGGCATTGCGGCGGAACACCGGGGACAGTGCGACGCGGGCAACTGACCGCCCCTGCACCAAAAACCGTGCACCCCCGTCCGCTACGGCGGAGGTGCACGGCGGCCGTGACGGTGGGGCTCAGTCCGCCAGGGCCGGCTCCGGCGTGCTGGGTGCCCAGGCTGCCGCCGGTGCCCGGCGCCGGCCTCCGGCGAGAACGGCCGTCAGTCCCAGGGCCACCCAGACGGCGAGGGTCAGTGCGGCGCCGCCCGCGGCGCTGCCGATGGTCATCACGACCGGGATCAGGAGGACGACCGCCACCATACGGCGGTTTGGCGTGGTGGGCATGGGGACCTCGATTCAAAGAGAAGGATCGTTCGGTTTGCGTTTCGCCCTCACTGTTGCGCCGCTGCGGGAGCTAGTTGAATGCGATGAGTGTCTCGCTGCGCCCAGAAGCCGGACTGGGCGGAAGACTGTGAGGTGGACACGTTGCAACTGACCTCGCATGAGCAGGAACGCCTGCTCATTCATGTGGCTGCCGATGTGGCGCAGAAGCGCCGGCGCGTGGACTGCGGCTCAATCACCCCGAGGCGGTCGCGCTGATCTGCGCATCTGCTGGAGGGCGCCCGTGACGGCCGTACGGTCGCGGAGCTGATGGCGTCCGGGCGGAAGGTGCTCACCCGCGACGACGTCATGGACGGGATCCCCGAGATGATCCACGACGTCCAGGTCGAGGCCACCTTCCCGGACGGCACCAAGCTCGTCACCGTCGATGACCCGATCGTCTGACGAGGCGCCGCTGTGATCCCCGGAGAGATCCTGTTACGCGGACGGGTCCGTGCCGCTCAACGCGGGCCGAGCCGTCACCCGCCTCACCGTCCTCAACGTCGCGGACCGGCCCGTTCAGGTGGGCTCGCACTACCACTTCGCCGAGGCCAACCCCGGTTTGGACTTTGACCGTTCGGCTGCGCACGGCCTGCTGCTGAACATCGCCGCCGGAACCGCCGTCCGCTTCGACCCCGGTATCCCCGTCGACATCGAACTCGTGCCCCTCGCCGGACGGCGCGTTGTCCTGGGCCTGCGCGGCGAAACCGGAGGTGCCCTCGATGACTGAGCTCAACCGTGCCGTGTACGCCGATCTGTTCGGGCCCACCACCGGCGACCGTATCCGGCTCGCCGACACCGATCTGCTCGTCGAGGTCGAGGGGGACCGCTCCGGTGGTCCCGGACTCGCGGGCGACACGAGTCCACCGGCACCCTCGGCGCCCACCTCACCGTCCACCGCGCCGGTCGTCCGCTGCTCGACCAGGAGGTGGCGTACGGTCCCGGGGTGCCTGGTGCCTGGTGCCTGGTGCCTGGTGCCTGGTGCCTGGTGGCTGGGACGGCGGGGCTGTACTCGGCGGCCATCGCGCGGTCGGTCAACTCCTGTTCGTAGACCCGGCATTCGAGGATGAATGCCCCGAGACGCGACTGCTGGGGCCGACCGCCGCACTCACCCGTCTCGCCGGCCCCGGGGTGCTGGTGACCGCCGTGGCCCCCGATGCTCGACTGCTGCGTACCGTCCTGGACGGCGCCCTGGACGAACTGCTGGACGCCGGACGCAAGTGAACACCGCTCAGCGGGACACGGGTCTCCGGTTATCGATTCGGTAAAGAAGTGCGTGTACAGCCTGTTCCCAGGCACCCCATAGACGACAGGATCCGCGGGAAGACCCGATGTGAACTGCGCCGCTACCTGCGGCGCTTCAGACAATGGGGGAGGTTCCACTTGAGACGCACAGCAGTGCTCGGCTCGGCCGGCACTCTGATTGCGGGCGCGCTCGTAGCCGGCGCGATAGTCGCACCGACTGCCACAGCCGACAGCCGCCACCACAACGGTTCGGAGGCGCGCGGCGTCCAGATCGCCGCCGCACGGGCGGCCCACGCGGGCATCGACTGGCAGGACTGCCCGGCCGACTGGGCCCTGTCCACACGTATTAAGTGTGGCTGGGTGACCGTGCCGCTCGACTACGCCAAGCCCGACGGCAAGCAGATCAAGCTCGCGGTCGACCGGCACGTCAGCACCGGCACGGAGGAGGAGCACCAGGGGGCGCTGCTCTACAACCCGGGCGGCCCCGGTGGTTCCGGGCTGCGTTTCCCCACCCGGATCACCAGTAACAACCCGCTGTGGACGAAGACCGCGAAGGCGTACGACTTCGTCGGCTTCGACCCCCGCGGTGTCGGCCACTCGGCGCCGATCTCCTGCGTCGACCCGCAGGAGTTCGTGAAGGCCCCGAAGCCCGACCCGGTACCCGACAGCGAGGCCGACAAGCGCGCCCAGCGCAAGCTCGCCGCCGAGTATGCGGACGGCTGCGCCGAGCGCAGCGGCGACATGCTGCCGCACATGACCACGCCGAACACCGCACGCGACCTGGATGTCCTCCGCGCCGCGCTCGGTGAGAAGAAGCTCAACTTCCTGGGCGTCTCCTACGGCACCTACCTCGGGGCGGTCTACGGCACGCTGTTCCCGGACCACGTCCGACGCATGGTCGTCGACAGCGTGGTCAATCCGGCGAAGGACAACATCTGGTACGAGGCCAACCTCAACCAGGACATCGCCTTCCAGAAGCGCTGGGACGACTGGAAGGCATGGGTCGCCCAGAACGACGCAGCCTTCCACATCGGCACCACACCTGCCCAGGTCGAGCAGGAGTATCTGAAGCTGCGCGCCTCGGCCAAGAAGAACCCGATCGGTGGCGTCGTCGGACCCGCCGAGCTCATCGGTTTCTTCCAGAGCGCGCCGTACTACGACTCCACCTGGGTGCGCATCGCCCGGACCTGGAGCAACTACCGGGCCGGCGACACCCAGGCGCTGGTCGACGCCGCGGGCCCCGACATGTCGGACCTCGCGGGGAACGCCTCCTCCGAGAACGGCAACGCCGTGTACACGGCCGTCGAGTGCGCGGACGCCAAGTGGCCCACCAACTGGCAGCAGTGGGACCGCGACAACACCCGGCTGCACAAGGACTACCCGTTCATGACCTGGGCGAACGCCTGGATGAACCTGCCCTGTGCGACCTGGTCGGCCAAGCAGCAGACCCCGCTGGAAGTCAAGACCGGCAAGGGCCTGCCGCCAGTGCTGATCGTGCAGTCCACGCGTGACGCCGCCACCCCGTACGAGGGTGCCGTCGAGCTGCACAAGCGGTTCAAGGGGTCGCGTCTGATCACCGAGCAGGACGCCGGTTCGCACGGCGTCACGGGCCTGGTCAACCCGTGCATCAACGAGCGGGTGGACACCTACCTGCTCACCGGGCAGACCGACGGGCAGGACGTGACGTGCACCCCGCACGCCACGCCGAAGCCGTAGGCGACTGAGTGACGGGGACGGGCGGCCGGACAGGAACCACCGGCCGCCCGTCCTTTCGTACGAGGACCGTTCACACCCGCCGGTCGTACCGCTCCAGCCAGGCGTCCTCCGCCGGGTAGTCGAAGAGCACCTCGCCGTACGCCCGTAGCATCGCCGGGAAGGCGTCCCGCCAGTCCCGTCCGTCCAGCCGCGCGGCGAGCCACTCCACGGTCTCCGGCAGCGACTCCGCATAGCCGGTCACCGGCCGGTAGCCGACCTCCTTCTCGGCGGCCGTCATGTCGTACACGATGGGATGGGCACTGCTCCACGGCGTCTCGCCCACGTGCCCCGCGGGAGGCGGTCCGTCCACCAGCACCGTCTCCGTCTCCAGGCCGAGCACGCCGTCGATCGCCGCCGCGATCTCCGCGACCGTGGGCGCCTGCGGATCGCCCGCGTTGAGCACCCGCGAACCGGGCCGCAGGGCGGCAAGCCTGATCAGCTCGGCGATGTTGGACACATGGACCGGATGGAACCGGCTCGCGCCATGGTGCGCGAGCACCCGGCGCCTGCGGCCGTCCAGGAGCCGTTTAGCGCCGCGGCGAGTGCCCCCTCCTCGTTGCGGTCGAGGGCGACTGTTCGTACCTCATCGGCCCATCGCTCGTCCCGGCCGCCCGCGCGCGAGGCCGCTGTCACCTTCCAGCCGTCCTCGGCGAGCGCCCGCACGGCCACCCGCCCGATCTGTCCCGTTGCTCCAAGAACCCATGCGTGTCCCTTGCTCATGAGGTGCACGCTAGGCGGTGGCCGGCCCGTCGGACCATGGGAGTTCGCCCCTCGCGGATTCGCCGTCAGCGTCGCCGTTTCGGGAACTTCTTTGCCTGCTCGGCCTTCACCTTGACCGCGTACTCGTCGACGTACTCCTGACCGGAGAGTCCGAGGATCGCGTACATGATCTCGTCGGTGACCGCCCTGATCGCCGCCTTCTGATCCTCCATGCCCGCGTAGCGGGAGAAGTCCAGCGGCTCACCGAAGCGGATGGCGACCCGCTTGATGCGCGGCACGACCCTGCCAGGAGGCTGGATCTCGAATGTACCGACCATCGCGCACGGCACGACGGGCACCCGTGCCTTGAGCGCCATGACCGCGACACCGACCTTGCCCTTGTAGAGCCGGCCGTCGTGCGAGCGGGTGCCCTCCGGGTAGATCCCGAGCAGCTCGCCCTTGCTCAGCACCCCGAGCCCTTCACGGATCGCGGCCTGCCCCGCGTCCTTGCCGGACCGGTCCACCGGAATCTGACCGGCGCTGCGGAAGAACGCGGCAGTCAGCCTCCCCTTGAGACCCGGGCCGGTGAAGTACTCCGCCTTGGCGAGGAAGGTGATGCGCCGTTTGATGATCGCGGGCATCAGGAAATGGTCGGAGAACGACAGATGGTTGCCGGCGACGATGGCCGCACCGTCCTCCGGGATGTGCTCCAGTCCCTCGATCCTGGGCCGGAACAGCAAGCGCAGCAGTGGCCCCAGAATGACGTATTTGAGCACGTAATAGAACACGGGCGGCTCCTAGCCCTGCCGGATCAGCTCCAGGGCTGCATTCTGCCAGGTCAGCGAAGATCTCAGGGAGGAAAGCCTAGGTGCAGCCGGCGTCACGTGTAGCCGTCTTCGGGCAGGTCGATGCTGATCCTCTGCTGACCTCACTGACAAGGTGTCAGCTCGGGCGCCGCGGCCGCCGCGCTCTTCCTCCTCGCCTTCCTCGCCAATTGGTTCCGGGAGCTGTCCGTAGTTCGTCGGTGAGCCGCGTCCAGCCAAGGGCGTCGATGGCACGTCGCGGCTGGGTACTCGACGTGTGCACGGTGTACGGGAAGTAGACGACGTCTGTCCTTGGCCCGTTCGGCCATCTCGTCCGAGACCACGCCTGCCACCAGGTAGTCGCACTGGGCACGTGCGTGGCGCAGGATGTTCAAGTGCCCGATGTGGAAAAGATCGTAGGCGCCCGGCGCGTAGCCCATGTGATACGGCTTGCTCGATGGCACAGATGCCCCCCGTCGATCGATGGTGTCCCCCTGTGCGCACTCCTATGCGGGGATGCGCGGACTTTGACGATGGCGTTCATGATCGGTGCAGGAAGGGTGAATAATTGGGGTGCGTCCTGGTTTACTGCTGAGCAGAGCGTGGGACCGGGGGTCCCGTAAGGCGCGGACATGCAGGGGAGGCCGCTGAGGTGGCCGGGGGGAAGGTTTCGTCGCGTGACACACACCCACGACGAGCGTCGCAATCGGGACGGGAGCGGGGCTACCCGCGCAGGGGTCTCCGTGCCGCGGCAGCGCACCACTCAGCCGGACGTCACCGTGGTTACCGACGAAAAGGGCGAACTCGCCTGGAACAGACGCCGGTTGCTCCTGGTGTCCACCAACTACGCGCCCGAGCATACGGGTATCGGACCGTACGCCACCGGCATCGCCGAGCACTGGGCGAGCCACGGGCACGACACCCACGTCCTCGCCGGGCTCCCGCACTACCCGTCCTGGCGCCTCGACCCCGCCTACCGCAAGGTGTGGCGGGTCACCGAGCAGCGTGCGGGAGTCACCGTCCACCGTCGTCGGCACAGCGTCCCGGCGCGACAAAGCGCCCTGCGCAGAGCCTTGTTCGAGGGATCGATCCTCGCCCACGGTCTCGCCGCTCCGCCCCGCACCGGGCGCGTCGACGCCGTGCTCGCCCAACTGCCCAGCCTCGCCGGGGGAGTGATCGGCGCCCGTATCGCCGCCCGGCACCACGCCCCGTATGTGCCGGTCGTGCAGGACCTCATGGGGGCCGCCGCCGCACAGTCCGGCATCCAGGGCGGCGGCCGCGCCGCTGAGCTGGCCGAGCGTGCGGAGTCGTGGGTGCTGCGACGAGCCACCCTCGTCGGCGTCATCCATGAGACGTTCGTCGAGCGGGTGGGGGCCATGGGCGTGGATCCCGGACGCATCCGCCTGGTTCCCAATTGGTCACACATAAAGGCTCCTTCGGCGCCCCGTGCCCGCACCCGTGAACGCCTCGGCTGGCGGCCGGAGCAGACCGTGGTCCTGCACTCCGGCAACATGGGCCTCAAGCAGGGGCTGGACGTGCTGGTGGAGGCGGCCCGCCGCGACCCGGCCACCCGGATCGTGCTGATGGGAGACGGCAATCAGCGCGAGCACCTCGCCCGCCGTGCTCACGGATTGCCCAATCTGGAGTTCCTGCCTCCCGCTGCCGATGCCGACTTCCCCGACGTGCTGGCCGCAGCCGACGTGCTCGCCGTGACCCAGCGTGCCTCCGTCCTCGACATGAGCGTCCCCTCCAAGCTCACCTCCTACTTCGCGGCCGGCCGCCCGGTGGTCGCCTCGGTGGCCGCCGAAGGCGGCACGGCCCGCGAAGTGCTGCGATCCGGTGCCGGAATGCTTGTGGAACCGGAGAATCCTGATCAGTTCTTGTCGGTGGTGCGTAGACTCGCCGAAGATCCGAAGATGGCACACGAGTTGGGCGCGGCGGGTCAGCGCCATGTAACGGCCCATCTGTCACGTGAGGCGGGTCTCGCGCGCATCGACGCGCTGATCGACGAGGCAATGGGGGGACTTGGAAGGTGAACGAGACACATGTTCCCGTCCGGGGGGAGGACGAGCCGGAGCAGTTGCGTGAGCAGTTCCGCCAACTGCTGCGCTACCGGTGGCTGATAGGCGGCGGCGTCGGCATCGGACTGCTGGCCGGCGCATGGCTCGGGGTCACCGGCGCAGACAGCTACGCCGCCACCACCGACGTCGTGCTCCGCGCCCCCACCAGCGACCCCTTCGCGCCGACGCTCTCCAGCGACAAGGCGCTGAACATGGGGTCCGAGCGGCAGACGGCCCTCAGCCGTTCGGTCGCACAAGGCGCCGCGAAGCAGCTCAAGATGAGCGCGGACGAGGTGGACCAGCTCCAGGGCGGGCTCCAGGTCACCAACCCGCCGCAGACCCTCGTGCTGCACTTCACGTACAACGCGTCCGACCCGAAGGAGGCGGCGCGCCGCGCCAACGCCATCACCGCGTCCTACATCGACATGCGCAAGGACCAGTGGGAGTCCGTCCGCGACTCGATGCTCAAGAGCCTGCAGGACCAGCTCAATCCGGTCGCCAAGCAGAATGACGAGCTCTCCCGGCAGATCAAGCAGCTCCCCGACGGATCCGCCGCGGACTCCGCCTACGCGGTGCAGGCCAACCTGCTCAACCGCATCACCGACCTCCGCAGCAAGATCACCAGCCTGAAGGCGCTCGACATGACGCCCGGCAACGTGATCCGCAACGCCACGGTCCCCTCCTCGTCCGACGGGCCCGGCCTGCCGCTGTCGCTCGGTTTCGGCGGCCTCGCCGGCGTCGGTCTCGGCCTGCTCGGCGCCTGGGTACGGCTCGTCTTCGACCCGGCGCCCCGCTCGGCCGGTGACGTCGCCCGCGCCGTCCGCGGTCCCGTCCTCGGTGCGCTGCCCCGCGGCTCGGCGGGCACCCTGGTGGTCGGCCACACCGACTCCCGGGCGGCGGAGGAGTACCGCTCGATCGCCTTCCGCCTCGCCTACGACGAGCGGTTCGCGGACCGGCGCCGACTGCTCGTCGTCGCCCCGCGCGGCTCCATGGAGTCGAGCGTCGCCGTCGCGGTCAACCTCGCCGCCTCGTTCGCCGAGACCGGCAAGAACGTCCTGCTGGTGGAGGCCGACCTGCGCACCCCGTCGCTCTCCGAGCGGCTCCACGTGTCCGCCGCATCCCGGCCCCGCTGGAGCCGTACCGGCGAGCACGCCGAGGGCGAGTGGCCGAGCCGAGGGCAACTTCTCGTCGACGCGGGTGAGTCGGGAACCTTCGGGCTGGTCCCCGGCGAACGCGTGCGCAACGTACCGCGCGCGCTGACCTCCGCCCGGACCACCCGGCTGATCGCCGAGGCCGACGATCCGGACGCCGCCGTCGTGGTCGTGGCCCCGCCCGTCCTCGCGTACGCCGACGCCCTCGCGCTCGTCGACCGTGTCGACGGCGTGCTCATCGTCTGCGACCCGCGGACCGTGCACCGCGCCGACCTGATGCGTATCCGCGAGCTGATCGTCGGCGCGGGCGGCACCGTCCTCGGCGCGGTGACGCACACCGACTCCAAACGGGTCCGTACGCCCGGCGCGCGCCGCAAAGGCGGGCGTCGGGCGCCCAAGAGACAGCCGGCCAGGACCCCCGAGCCCACCAACAGCCCGGAACCCGAGCGGCACTTCGACGGCGACGGCAGCGACACGGTCGCGCTGCGCACCGTCCGCTCGGGGGACCGTTGACCGCCCCGCAGGAACAGCAGCCGTCCGATCAGCCGTCCGGCCCGCGGTGCACCCCGCGGCGGTCGGCGGCCGCCCTCGCCTCCGTGCTCGACCAGGCGGCGTCCAGCCTCACCAACATCGCCGTGCTGGTCATCGCCGCCCGCGTCTCCACCGCGCACGGCTTCGCCACCTTCTCGATGGTGTACCTCACCTTCACGGTGCTGCTCGGCCTCAACATGGCCTACGTCGGCCAGGCCGTCGTCCTCACCCGGGGCGACACCGTCACGACCGGCGCCGCCTGCCGGTCCGCGATCGCGTTCACCTCCCTCGCCTCCACCGTCGTCGGTGTGCTGCTCGCCGCCGTCGGCGCGGTGACCGGCGCCGTCACCGGCGGCTGGGCCGGGCCCGGCGGAGCCTTCCTCACCCTCGGACTCGTGCTGCCCCTGGTCCTGGTGCAGGACGGACTGCGGTACGCGTTCTCCACCCTGCGGCGGCCCGGCCTGGCCCTGGCTGCCGACAGCCTGCGCCTGGTGTGCGTGGTGCCGGCGCTGCTGCTCCAGCCCCGGCACGCCGCGCCCGGGCTCCTCGTAGCGGTGTGGGGCGCCTCGGCCGTCCCGGCGCTGCTGCTCGGCCTGTGCCTGCTGTGGCCCCATGTCCGCGGCACGCGGGCGGACCTGCGGCCCTACGTACGCCGCGGGCACCTCGGGCAGCGCTTCGCCGTGGAGTTCGCCGTGGGCAACGCCTCCAGCCAGCTCGCCGTGCTGGGTCTCGGCCTGTTCGCCGCCCCGCTGGCGGTCGGCGCCCTGCGTGGTGCCACCACACTCTTCGGGCCGCTCAACGTCCTGTTCAACTCGGTCAACGCCTTCGGGCCGCCGCTGCTGGACCGGCTGGGCGGCCGGCGGGCCACCACTCGCGCCGCCGCGCTGCTCGGCCTCGTGCTCAGTGCCGTCGGCCTCGCCTGGGGTCTCGTGCTGTACGCCCTTCCCGATCACGTGGGGCGCCAACTCCTCGGCGCCACCTGGCAGTCGGCCGCCGCTCTGCTGCCCGCCTCGGGCGCCCAGTACGCGGTGATGGGCCTCGGCACCTGCGCCCTGGTGACCCTGCGCGTACTCAGCCCGCGCGCCACCCTGTCGGTCCAGGTGGTGTTCTCGCTGCTCTCGGTCGTCCTCATGCTCGCCGGATACCTGCTGACAGGCTCGGCGCTCGGAGCCGCCTGGGGTCTGGCCGCGGGCTCCGCGCTGAAGGCGGTGGCGGCCTGGACCCGGGTCGCGCGCCTGCGGGTGGAGGAGACGGCCCCGACGACGGCGGTTCCGGCGGTCCCCGCGAGCTGAGAGTCACTTTGTGGGGGAGGGGCCGGAGGGTGTTCTCGGCGCTCCCCCGGGGCGGCGGCGCATTCCTGGGGGGCCTGTTGCCCCCCCCGTGCGCCGTGGCCGCGTGGTTCCGCAGTCCCGTGGCCGGATGTCCCTTCGGCTTCCCGCTCGTCGGTCCCGCGAGGGGCCTGCCGGACAGAAGCCGTCGGCACGGCGTGAGCCCGCCCGGCCCCGCCCGGCCCCGCCCGGTCACGACGCTCCGGTCAGCGCAGCCCCGTCGCCCGGTCCTGGCGGAACGTGGTGATCAGGGCGATGCAGAACGCCGCGATGGCCACCCGGCCCGAGGCCTGGAGCAGGGGACCCCGCAGCAGGATGAAGGAGTAACCGGCGACCAGCGGGACGGCCAGGGCGATCAGGCTGCCCGGCCGGGAGCTGCGTACCGCGCGGCGGGCATAGCGTCGGTCGACCCGTGCCGCCGCGTATCCCATGGCCACGAACCCCGCCACCATGCCGATCGTGCCGAAGTCGATCCACAGCTCTGCCCACACCGGCGACGAGAGGTTCGTGTTGGTCGCCCCCATCCACTGGCCGACCATGACCCCGGTGTCCATCGGCTTGTCGGGCCACACCGAGCGGGGGACCGCGAACAACACCGAGCCGGCCAACTGACGGCCGAAGGTGTGGCCGCTGCCCGACCGGACGTACGTGATGGTGTTGGCGAACATGCCGACCTGGTCGTAGTCCTTGAGGGCGAGCGGCTCCAGCGGCGAAGTGGTCTGCACCGGACGGTAGTTGGCTTCGTCGTAGCGGAACCGGTCCGCGAACGGGAAGACGACCAGCGCCACGATGACGCCCAGGCTGAGCGCGATCCGGTAGAAGGCGGCGCTCACCGGGAAGACGGTGAACAGCAGCGAGAAGAGGACGGTGAGGAACCAGAAACGCGGGTTGGAGATCGGGTTGTTGACCACCGCGTTCAGGGCGGCCAGCGCCCCCCAGACCGCGATGATCACCACGGAGCGGCGGGCACGCCGCGAGGTCACGAGCCAGCGCGTGTACGCCAGCCAGGCGATGAGGGCGGGCACGGTGCCGAAGCCGCGCACGATGGCCTGCCCGGCTTGCGAGTCGGCCTGGGAGAGCCCGGCCTCCTGGACGCTGCTGATGATCTCCTGACGGCTCGTGAAGAAGACCGCGGGACCGCCCAGCTTGGCGACGAGGAGCGCCGAGCCGAGAAAGGCGACCACGGTCAGCAGGTACAGCCGGCGTCGGTGGACCAGCGCCGGCCGCAGCTTGTCCTCCCGCTTCCGCTCGGGTCGCTGGCGTGCCAGCAGAGTGCCGATGTCGAAGGCGACACAGCCGATCAGGACGAGCGCGACCGCCTCCGTCAGATCGGTGCGCGCGCCCACCACCGGCGTCGGCGTGCGGCCGAGCACGGCCTGCGCGAGCGGTGCCACGCCCATCGCCATGTAGACGAACAGCCAGAACGAACCGGCGAGCAGCTTGCGCCGGCTGGAGAGGATCATCGCCGAGAGCCGGATGCCCGCGTACATGGTGAGCGCCAGCTGGAGCCACAGCGCCGAGTCGTGCAGACCGGTGCCGGGCTGGACCAGGACGAGCAGCGGCAGGAACACCGCGAAGCCGAGCACGAGCGGGACCGACAGGGCGCGGGAGAGCAGCGTGCGCGGCCGGAAGGGCGGTACCGCCACCTGCCGGCCCCGCTCCGATGGCCCGGGTGTGCTGGTCGTGCCCTGGTCCATCTGCTGCGTCATGGCGCCCCCGCCCCGAAAATGATCCCCAGCGGCAGTCTAACGAGCCCTGGCCTGCGGTGAACGGTCAGCTACTAGAGTGTGGCGAAGTAGCGTTCGGGGAAACGCTGTTGGGGGGATGGATCGATGCGTGATCTCCCGGCCTTCACTCTGGCCGGATACGACAAGGGGCGCGGGATACTCGTCCAGGCGCTCTGGTTCGCGGTGATGAACACGGTCTTCATGGCGTGGTTCACCCCGGCCCGGGTCAGGACGGCCCTGCTGCGGGCCTTCGGCGCCGAGATCGGCACGGGGGTGCTCATCCGGCACCGGGTGCGCGTGCTGTGGCCGTGGAAGCTGACGGTCGGCGACCACACCTGGATCGGCGAGGGGGCGTGGATCCTCAACCTGGAGCCGGTCACCCTCGGCGCCCATGTGTGCGTGTCGCAGGAGGCCCTGCTGTGCACAGGCAGCCACGACCACCGCGCCGCCGACTTCCGGTACCGCAACGCGCCGATCACCGTCGACGACGGCGCCTGGATCGCGACCCGCGCCACCGTCCTCGCGGGGGTGAAGGTGGGCCGCTGCGGCATCGTCGGCGCCGGCGCGGTCCTCCACAAGGACCTGCCCGAACTGACCCTGCACACCGCCGACAACCGGCGCCGACCCGTCGAGGAGCCGGCGTGAGAGTGCTGCACGCGGTTACCCTGCACAGCCCCACCCACGCCTTCGGCGGTCCGGTCCGGGTCGCCCTCAACCTCTGCAAGGGACTGCGGGAACGCGGGCACGACGCGCGGCTCACCGCCCTCGCCGACGGCTTCGAGGGGCCGCTGCCCGAGGAGGTGGAGGGCGTGCCCGCCCGGCTCCACCAGGCGCGCAGGATCCTGCCGTTGGGGTTCAGCGGCCTGACCTCGCTGTCCCTTCTCGCCGGCGCCCACCGTCTCGTACGGCAGGCCGACGTCGTCCATGTCCATCTGGCGCGCGACCTGGTGACCCTGCCGGTGGCGCTCGCCGCGCTGCGCGCCGGGAAGCCGCTGTTCCTCCAGACGCACGGCATGGTCGACCCGAGCGAGCGGCGCTCGGCCCGCGTTCTCGACGCGGTCGCGGTCCGGCGGGTGCTACGCGGTGCCACCGCCGTCCTCCACCTCACCACCCGTGAACTGCGGGACCTGGAGGCCGTGGTGGGCGGGACGGGGCTCGCCCGCGCCGTCCGCCTGGTGAACGGCGTGCCCGCGCAGCCCGAGGGCCCCGCGCCTGGCGGACCGCCGCGCATCCTGTACGCGGCCCGGCTCCAGGCCCGTAAGCGCCCGGTCGACCTGGTGGAGGCGGCGCCCGCGATCCTCGCCCGGCACCCCGGGGCGACGTTCGTCGTGGCGGGCCCCGACGAGGGCGAACTCGCCGTCGTGCGGCGGCGGATCGACGAGCTCGGACTCGCGGCGCAGGTGAGCTGCCCGGGACCGCTCGACGGGACACGTATGACCGAAGAGCTGCGCAGGGCGCACGTGTACGTCCTGCCGTCGGTGGACGAGCCGTTCCCGATGTCGGTCCTGGAGTCGATGGCCGTTGGCACGCCGGTCGTGGTGACCGACTCCAACGGACTGGCCCGCGACGTGGACCGGGCCGGGGCCGGCCGCGTGGTGACGGGACCCGACGGCATCGCCCCGGCGGTGTTCGACCTGCTGGACCCGGACGCCCGGCGCACCGCGTCGGCGGCGGCCCGCAAGCTCACCGCCGAGACGTTCGCGATGGACGCGGTCCTCGGCACACTCCTCGACGTGTACGAGCGGGCCTAGGACGGTTCCCTCTCCTTCGGACCGGTGCGGACCCGCGCCGGTCCGAACGGCACCCCCTATACGGGGAGCCAGGCGTAGCAGCCCGAGGAGACGAACCTACGGGTCCCGTACGGGATCTTCGCGGTGACCTTCTTCGGGGCGTCCGGGCCCGGGCCCGAGGCCAGCACCTTGTCGTCCGCGCCCAGTGCCTTCCAGGTGCAGCCCTCGGCCGTGGTCAGCGCGCGGTAGGTGCCAGGTGCCGGCTTCTTGCGGGTGCCGTCGGTGAAGCCGGTCGCGGCCTTGTCCAGCAGCGGCTTCTGCTTCGGGCACAGCTGGCCGATCGCGTCGTCGGCGGACGGCAGGTCCCCGGCGATGAGCGCGCCGATGGCGGCGTCCTTGTCGTGGGCGGCGGTGCGCTCGATGCGCTGGCAGGTCTCCTGGCCGACCTGGAGCACGGCGGCCGGATCCATGTTCTTCGGAACACGGCCGTGCAGGTACTTCTTCTCCTTGGCGGTGAAGGAACCGGTCGCCGGAGTGAGCTTCGCGTCGGGCAGGACCGGGCCCTTGGAGGGGCTCGACGACTCCTGGGGAGCCGGGCTCGCCTGGTCGTCCGGGACACCGGCCGCCTGGTCGTCGGAGATGCTCCGCGTCGGGTTCGCCGCCGCGTCGGTGCCGCCGTCCGAACTGCAGCCGGAGAGCGCGAGGAGCGCGACGAGTGTGCCGGCGGCGGCACCGCGCCGGAGGGACCGGAGAGTACGAGTGTGCATGGTGGCTCCTGCGGCCCGGGCGGGCCGGGTATGAAGGCGGGCCCGCACACGAAGGTGCGGGCCCAGGTGGGGTGGGCGGGGTGCCGGGCGCACTGCCCGGCACCCTGCCCACGGGGACGCCGTGAGGGTTACGGCGCCCCGAAGGTCAGCACCAGCTGCGGGGTGTTCTCCGCGGCCGACGCCTCACTGGACCACAGCCAGAGCGCGTCCGTCCCGGTGCTCGTGAGTGCCAAGTCGTAGCTGCCCCCCAGAGCGGGGGAGAGCGCCGAGGTGTCGAGCGTCGCCGAGTAGACCGTCGACAGGTCGGTGGCCCCACTGAGGGTGCCGACCGAGGTCGAGGACAGGGCGGGCCTGGAGGCGAAAGTGGTCCCCGTCTCCGTCCAGCTTCCGGTCACCGGCCGCACGGCGAAGTCGTCCGTGCTGCCCGCACTGCTCAGCGTGGTCGTCTTCACCGCGAGCCGCGCGCTCTTGAGCACGGTCCCGGCCGGGGCCGCAGGCAGGTCGAAGCGCAGATACGTCTCGTATGCCGCGCTGCCGCGCACCGCCAGCGAGGTGGAGGTGCCGTAGTTGGTGCTCGCGGCACCGGCGTTGACGTACGTGTCGTCCGTGGCGCGGACCGTCTGCACGCTGTCGGCCGGGGCCGTGGCCAGGGTGTGGTGGCTCTGCGCCTGGGCCGCGCTCAGCGCCGACGGGTAGATCGCGGTCTCGTCGATCTGCCCGGCGAAGTAGTTGCTGGACGGCTGGTTCGGCCAGCCGTTGAGGTTGTCGCCGCCGACGTGCCAGTAGCCGCTGTAGGACTGGCTGTCGGACTCGGCGAGCGTGCCGATCTGGGTGCCGTCCAGGTACAGCGCCATCCCTGAGGAGCCCTGGGTGGCGACGACGTGGTGCCAGGCGCCGTTGTTGTAGCTGTTGGGCGTGGTGATGGTGCGGGCCGTGCCCGTCCACACGCCGAAGACCAGCCGGCCGTCGTTGCGCATGTAGACGTGTTTGTCGTAATTACCGCTGGCCCGCGTGGTGTTGTTGCCGAACCCGACGAGCTTGCCGCCACTGTTCGTGGTCGTCTTGAACCAGGTCTCGATCGAGTACTGGCTCGGCACCGTGGTGCGCTTGTCGCTGTAGACGATCTGGTCCGTGCCGTTGAATCCGATGGCGGTGGACGGACCGGTCACAGCGGCCGGAGTCTGGCGCAGCGAGGGGCCGTTGACGTGGATGCCGCTCTGGTCGCCGGACGAGGAGTCGCCGACGAACGGAGTGGCGGACTCGTCGTAGCGCCAGTACAGGTTCGCGCCGTCGTCGAGCACCTTCGCCGGGTACTTCTGGGCGGAGGTCGGTACCGTCACCGAAGCCGTGGCGGACAGCGCGGAGGCGTTGCCCGCTCCGTCGGTCGCGGTCACCCGGTAGCTGTAGGTGGAGCCGGCCGTGACGTTGGAGTCGGTGAACGACAGCTGCGGGCGCGACCACTCCACGGATTCGCCGTCGACCGTGTACACCGGCGTGGAACCGCCGTTGCGGTACACCTTGTACGTCAGCTTGGTGTCGTCCGTGTCGAGGCTCGCGCGCCAGCGGATGTGGGCCTCGGTCGGCTTGACCGATGCCGCGCTGACCGAGGGCACCGTCGGCGCGCCGACGTCCGGGGTCGCCGCGAAGTGCGTCAGGCCTTGGGCCGCCGAGCCGTTGACGGTGGTGAACTCGCCGCCGACCCACATGTACTTGTTGTTGGAGGTCTCGGAGACCGCCATGGCACGCGGGCCGATGCCCTCGCCCAGACCGTCGTTGGTGTCCGGGAACCAGCCCAGCTTGTTGGTGCCGGTGGTCGGCTCCGCGAGCAGGTGGTGACGGCGCCCGTCGGGGAACTCGCCGACGCTGGAGCAGTCGTGCGCGTGCGAGGCGCTGTACACCACGTCCTGGTACGACTTGACGGCCTGGGTGGCGCCCAGGCAGGTGTCGCGCCAGCGCTGGTTCAGCGTGGACAGGTCCAGCGCGATGCGGCCGTCGAAAACGCCGCCGCCGGTGCCCTCGTTGCCGGTGTAGAAGCCGGTGGCGTCCGTGTCGAGCGCCTTGACCACCGAGTTGTTCTCGATGAACCCCGGGTAGGTGCGGACGTTGGCGCCCGTGCCGGAGTCGACGACGGCAAGGGCGTGCGAGTTCGCGCCGTTGACGGTGAAGAAGTCACCGCCGAGGATCACGTTGTTGCCGTCCGGGGTGACCGCGACGGCCCGGCCGGGCTCGTCGACGTCGGCCTGGAAGGGCTTGACCGCGCCGCTGGTGGCGTCGACCGCCGCGTACCGCGCGTGCGCGCTGCCGCCGACCGAGGTGAAGTCGCCGCCCAGGTACACGGTGTCGTTGGTGACCGCGAGCGCCCGCACGGTGGCGGAGACGCTCGGGTGGAAGTTCGCCCTGGGCGTGCAGGTGGCGATGTCGATCGCGGTGAGGCTGCTGACCGGCGTGCCGTTGACCGCGCCGAAGTAACCGCCCGCGTACAGCGTCTTCTTGTCCGGCGAGACGGCGAGCGCACGTACCGTCGCGCTGCCGCTTCCGATCGTGAAGGACAGGTTGCAGGACGTGGGGTTACCGGTCGCCGCGTCCAGCGCGACGAAGTTCACCGCGTTCTGCGCGGTGCCGCTCCCACCCTCGGGCGGACGCACCTGCGAGAAGGTGCCGCCGGCGAAGACCGTGCCGCCCGCCTCCGCCAGCGCCCACACGATGCCGTTGGTCTGCCAGGTCGGCAGGTCGTCGGCGGTGAAGGCGATGGGCGGGGTCAGCGCGGCGGCCGGCTGCGGCAGGGCCACCAGGCCCAGACCCGCCGCGGTGAACAGGACGAGGGCGGCGCTGAGCCCTCTGGATCTTTGCATGTACCCCCCCGGCTTCCGGGCCCGGTGGCGGACCCTCTGCCTCGACGAGCCCGCCGGGGTCCCCGGGATCCGAACGGGCTGCATGAACGTGTTTGCTTGCGAACCATACGAGTACATGACACGCGATGGAGCGCACTTGACTCATCTGGTGGGAAAGTCCGGTGTGTTCATGATGATTCCGTGCGTCCCGGACGTCCGCTTCCGGTACGCACGGTCGCCTTTCTGCACGCACCCGGCGTCAGCGGTCGATGCGCACAGCGGCGCCAGCTAGCTGGTCCTCCATCAACCGCACATCGGCGTCGACCATTCGGATTCAGCGGCCTGAACATCCCACGTGTACCCCCCAGGCACGTTCTGCGGCACGAGCTGCCGGATGTCGCGAACACTCATACGTCGAACATGCGGCACGGTGGTGAACAGTACGGCAGACTTGTGCACACATGGGGGCGTTTACGTGAACGCCCCCGAGAAGTGCCGAGTCGTACGAAGTCCCGTGCGGCGCCTGCTGGTTGATCAAGCGTGGCGATGGTTGCACGGAAAGTAATACGAAAGTCGAACGTGCTGGCTACAGTGTGCGCCTGGCGCGGAAGGGTCCGCGCCGCGTCCATGTCGGGAGTGCGTGGTGGGGGACAGGAACACGGCCGAGGCCGAAGCGACGGGCCTGGACGAAGCGGCGGAACGGGAGGAAGGGGCGGGCGGAGTCGGTCCGGTGGCATCCGCCCCGGCGGTCGACGTTTGCGTTCCGTCAACCGATGTTTCACAAAAGGGGGTTGATGCCGCCGGAATATCGCGGACGCAGCCCCGGCGTGGCAGAAGCCGCACGCGTCGGGTGCTCCTCGGGGCGCTCGTACTGCTCGCTGTGGGACTGCTCATGGTGGGCGTGTGCGCCTGGTGGGCCGTCGACCACTACACCGGGAAGGTCGACCGAATCTCCGGTGTCTTCCCGACGAAGGTCCCCGCGGCGGCGCAGCCCGCGCCCTCCGAGGGCGGGCAGACCTTCCTCCTCGTCGGCGTCGACAGCCGCTCCGTCCTGCCGACCACGGGGCGTGACGCCAAGGCTCCCGAGTGGAAGTACGGTGCCCAGCGCAGTGACACGATGATGCTGGTCCACCTCCCGGCCGACCACTCCGGCGCGTACGTCGTCTCGCTGCCCCGTGACGCGTGGGTGGACATCCCCGGACACGGCAAGGCCAAGCTCAACGCCGCCTTCTCCTGGGGCGGACCGCCGCTGCTCATCGACACCGTGCAGCGGCTGACCAAGGTGCGCGTCGACCATCTCGCCGTCATCGACTGGGACGGTTTCAAGAAACTCACCGACTCCGTGGGCGGAGTGGACCTCGTCGTGGACGGCGCCGACCGCCACATGAACGGAACGCAGGCCCTGGTCTACGTGCGCGAGCGTTATCACCTCGCCCGTGGCGACTTCGACCGCACGCACCGTCAGCAGTACTTCCTGCGGACGCTGTTGGCGAAGGTCATGCGTCCTTCGACCTTCTCCAACCCCGTCAAGGCCACCGAGGTGCTGGACGACCTCACCGCTGCCGTGAGCGTCGACGATCGGCTCGGCGACGGCGACCTGCGTGCCCTGCTGTGGGACAACAAGGAGGTCCGACCCGGGGGCATCGTCTTCATGAACGCTCCCGCCAAGGGAACCGGCATGATCTCCGGTCAGTCCGTGGTCCTCCTGGATTCCGTCGCGGGCCCTCAGCTGTGGCGGGCCATGCGCGAGGACGCCCTCGACGGCTACCTGCAGTCGCACGACACCGACCGGCTCGGCGCCACGACTCCTTGACGGGACAGCGGTGGCCGCCGGAAATGTCCGCCTGGTGACGTTTCGCCGGACAAGGGGCCGCACGTGCACTAGAGTCCCCATCGGCGGCCCACCGGCGTCCGCGGAGGACACCCATGACGGATCATCCCGCTCGTCAAACGTACCAGCACCGAAGGCCGTCAGGCCGCCGGCGGCGCGCCGCACTCGGTGCCCTGTTCGGCCTGCTACTGATCGGACTGATCGCCGGCACCGGGCTGGCCCGTGACCGGGAAGACGCCGCGCCCCGCGCCGAGCGAACGGGCGTCGAGGCGCTTCCTTTCGACCTGCCGGCCGCCGATGTGCTCCGCGACGGCCCGCATCTGGTCTTCGCGCACTACTTTCCGCCGTATCCGCTCTCCCTCGACAACCAGCCCGCCGAGCACGACTACTACGCCCGCAACTACCTCACGCCGCAGGGCGAGCAGGGCAAGCACGCGGCCTACGGCGGACTGCTGCGTGACCGGCCGCTGCCCGTACAGCGGTCCGGCGGCGACTGGCAACTCGCCAATCTGGAGCGGGAGGTGCGGACTGCCCGGGACGCCGGCCTCGACGGATTCACTGTCGACATCCTTTCCCTGACCGGCATCAACCGGCAGCGCGTCGACATGCTGCTGCGCGCGGCGCAGCGCGTCGATCCGGGCTTCCGGATCGTGCTGATGCCGGACATGACCTCCCTGCACACCGACCCGCACACCCTCGCCGACCAGTTGGCCCGGCTTGCCGCGTCCCCGTCCGCATACCGGCTGGCCGACGGACGCCTCGTGGTATCCCCGTTCAAGGCCGAGGCCCAGGACCCCGCCTGGTGGGGTCAAGTCGTCGCGCGCCTGCGCGACCACGGCATCGGCACCGCGCTCGTCCCGGTCTTCCTGGACTTCCGCGCCAACGCCGAGAGGTTCGCGCCGATCAGTCACGCCTTCTCGTCCTGGGGCAACCGCAGCTACAGCCGCCAGGACAACATTCCCGGCGACATCCAGCTCGCCCACTCCCTGGGAAAGAAGTGGATGCAGGCCGTGTCCGTGCAGGACGCCCGACCGAACCAGGGCATCTACGACGAGGCGGGCAACACCGCCACTCTGCGATCGACCTGGAACCACGCCATCTCCGACGATGCTGACTGGGTGCAGCTCACCACCTGGAACGACTACTCGGAAGGCAGCCAGTTCGCCCCCTCACTGCACAACGGCCACACGTACCTGGACATCTCCTCGTACTACCTCACCCGCTTCAAGACCGGGGCCTGGCCGCAGATCGTCCGCGACACCGTGTACGTCACCTCGCGCGTCCAGTTCACGGATGCCGACAGTGCCTCGCTTCAGCCCCGACTGATGCGCCCGCGTCCGGGCACCGCGCCCCCGCGCGACCAGGTGGAGGTGCTCACTTTCCTGACCGCGCCCGCCACGGTCTCCGCGCGTGTGGGCACCGTGCCCCACACCTACCGTGCTCCCGTCGGCGTGTACGCCCGGGACCTGCCGCTGAGCCCCGGTCGCACCGAGGCCGTGGTCCGCCGCGCGGGGGATACCGCCGCCGCCGTCACGACCCGCTGTCCGGCGCGGCGTACGGTCACCGTGCAGGACCTTCAGTACTACGCGGTATCCAGTGGCCGATGAATCCTTGAAAGCTTCCGAAAGGACCCAGCGACGTCTCGGCGTAACAGCTATGAAGGGACCGGGGCGGACTGGCTCGACTGGACTGCCCACGCGACGCGCCGGGACCACCGACGGCCACGCGGAACCGGCGCCGTCGACCGTACGTGCCACGCTGGAACTGCCTCGCGGCGCCCGGGGCGCGTACCGGATCGGGCTCGCTCTGCCCGACACCCGCTTCGAGGAAGCGGCCCGTGTGGTGCGCTGCGCGAACGCGACGACGCCCTCGGTGAACGGGGCGAAGGCGCCGGCCGGGGTCCCGATCGGGCGCTGCCTCCCGGCCGGACGGGTCGCCCGCGCCCGCCCGTCGTACCGGACAAAGGGTCCCGCTCAGGTGTCGCGCGTGGCGACCATTCCCAGAGTGATCAGCCCGAGCACCACCCAGCCGAACCAGAGCCATCCGTTGCTCCCCAGCGCCACCGTGTAGCCGGTGACCGCCACCAGGGCTCCGACGGTGAGCAACCCCATCGTCTTCGTGGATCCGGACATGCGCGCACCCTCCTCGTCGGCCGCGCGGCCGTGGACCCCATGGTCACCCGGAAGGTGTCTCCACCGCTACTGTCCGCGCGCCTGCAACGAGGCGAGATAGGCGTTGTACGCCTTCAGCTCCTGGTCGCCGTCGCGGTCGGCGGCGCGGTCCGCACGCTTCGCGGTCCGCTGCTCGGATCCGTACCACTGGAAGACCAGCGCGATCAGCACCAGCACCGAAGGGATCTCACTGAACGCCCAGGCGATGCCGCCCGCCCAGTTCTGGTCGCTGAGGGCGTCGATGCCGAGCGAGGCCGGTGGATGCTTGTACGTCTCCACCATCGGAGAGGTCGCCATCATCAGCGCGATACCGAAGAACGCGTGGAACGGCATCCCTGCGAACAGCTCCAGCATCCGCATCACATAGCCGGGCCGGTGCGGTCCCGGGTCGACGCCCATGATCGGCCAGAAGAAGACCAGTCCGACGGCGAGGAAGTGCACCATCATCGCGAGGTGCCCGGTCTTCGAGCCCATGAGGAAGTCGAAGAGCGGGGTGAAGTACAACGCGTACAGGCTGGCGATGAACATCGGGATGGTGAAGACCGGATGCGTGATGACCTTCATGTACCGGCTGTGCAGCAGCATGAGCAGCAGCTCGCGCGGGCCGGTGCGGCCGCGGCCCGCGACCGGCAGTGAGCGCAGAGCCAGAGTCACGGGGGCACCCAGCAGCAGCAGGATCGGCGACAGCATGCTGATCACCATGTGCTGCACCATGTGCACGCTGAACATGACCATGCCGTAGTCGTTGAGCTTCGTGCACATCACCAGGGCGATGCTCAGCACGCCGACCGTGAAGAAGACGATCCGGTTGACCGGCCAGCCGTCCCCGCGTCTGCGCAGTCGCAGCACCGCGTAGCCGTACAGGCCGAGCGCGAGGACGCAGCCGATCAGGAATACGGGGTCCGCGGAGAACTGGAGCCCACGTCCCAGCGTGAACGGCGGCAGATCCATGGTCATGCCGTGCCCGCTGTGATCCATCTGTTCACTCCCGCTGGGGACGTCCCCGTTTCGTGCCGGTTGTCCCGACCAGAGTAGAACTGCCCCCGGCCGCAGCTGCGGCCGGGGGCAGTTCTCAGGTGCTGGTGTTGCTCAGAGCACGCACTCGGCCTCGGCGTACCGCTCGGCCGGGACCGTCTTCAGGCTCTCCACGGCCCGGGCCAGCGGCACCATGGTGATGTCCGTGCCGCGCAGCGCCGTCATCATGCCGAACTCGCCGCGGTGCGCCGCCTCGACCGCGTGCCAGCCGAAGCGGGTCGCCAGGACCCGGTCGTACGCGGTCGGGGTGCCGCCACGCTGGACATGGCCGAGTATCACCGGGCGGGCCTCCTTGCCCAGGCGCTGCTCCAGTTCGACGGAGAGCCGCGTGGCGATCCCGGTGAACCGCTCGTGGCCGTAGATGTCCTTGGCGCCCTGCTCGAACTCCATCGAGCCCACGCGCGGCTTGGCGCCCTCGGCGACGACGACGATCGCGAACTTCTTGCCCGCCGAGAAACGCTTGCCGACCAGCTCGGTCAGCTCGTCCATGTCGAAGGGGCGCTCCGGCACGACGATCGCGTGTGCACCGGCCGCCATGCCCGAGTGGAGTGCGATCCAGCCGGTGTGGCGGCCCATGACCTCGACGATCAGCACCCGCTGGTGCGACTCGGCGGTGGTCTTCAGCCGGTCGAGGGCGTCGGTGGCCACGCCGACCGCGGTGTCGAAGCCGAAGGTCACATCGGTCGACGCGATGTCGTTGTCGATGGTCTTCGGCACGCCGACGATCGGCAGCCCCGCCTCGGAGAGCAGATGGGCCGCCTTGAGCGTGCCCTCACCGCCGATCGGGATGATCGCGTCGAGACCGAGATCGGCGACATGCCCCTTAGCCTGCTCGACGCCGCCCCGCAGATGTGCGGGCTGGACCCGGGACGAGCCGAGGATCGTACCGCCACGGGCGAGAATGCCGCCGACCGCGTCGAGGTCGAGCTTGCGGTAGTCGCACTCAAGGAGGCCCTTCCACCCGTCGTGGAAGCCGATGACCTCGTCGCCGTGATCGACCACCGCGCGGTGCACGACGGAACGGATGACGGCATTGAGGCCGGGGCAGTCGCCGCCGGAGGTGAGCACACCAATACGCATTGCCCGGGAAACCTTTGCAACGTGGGCCGACGACCGGACCACGTCGTCCGGTTGGATCCCCGCCACCCTACCGGCGCAGGGCGGCGGGACCGAACCAGGCGTCCGCCTGCTGGACTCCGCTCAGTTGAGCGAATTACACGTCATACGGGTCACGCGGGCTGGGTCGCCGACGCGATGCGCTCGGCGCGCAGCGCCTCGTACCAGCGGTCGTCCGTCGGCGGCAGGGCGTTGACGTCGAGGGCCAGCTTCAGGAGCAGGTCCGCGATCATCGGGTTACGGGCCATCACGGGCCCGTGCATGTACGTACCGAAGACCGTGTCGTTGTACGCCCCCTCGGTGCCGTCACCCGTGCCGTTGCCCCGGCCGAACTGCACCCGGGCGAACGGCCGCGCCGTCGGGCCGAGATGGGTGACGCCCTGGTGGTTCTCGAAACCGGTCAGCTGCGGCAGGCCCAGCTGCGGATCGATGTCGGCCAGTACGTCGCCGACGCACCGGGCACCCTCGCCACGCGTGGAGACCACGTCGAGCAGGCCGAGACCGGGCTCGCGCTCACCGAGGTCGTTGATGAACTCGTGGCCGAGGATCTGGTAGCCGGCGCAGACCGAGAAGATGATCGCGCCGTTGGACGCGGCCCGGCTGAGACCGCCGTCACGGCGCAGCCGCTCCGCGGCGAGGCGCTGGGGCCGGTCCTCACCGCCGCCGATCAGATAGATGTCGCCGGACGTCGGGATCGGCTGGTCGCTGCGCACGTCGACGCGCTGCACGTCGAGACCGCGCTGCCGGGCCCGGCGCTCCACCACCAGCGCGTTGCCCTGGTCGCCGTAAGTGCTCAGCAGGTCGGGGTAGACCCAGACCAGACGCAGACCGTTGTTGCTCATGCTTCGTCCTCTCCGGAGGTGGCCGGGTCCGGGGTCAGTTGCCGACACGACGGCGCAGATCCTGGAAGGCGGTGTAGTTGGCGATGACCTCGATACGGCCGGGCGGGGCCTGCTGCACGGCCTCGTCGAGGTTCTCGCAGACCCGGAAGTCGAGACCGGCCACTTCGAGGCGGACCGCGAGGTCCAGCTTGCGGTCGCCGAGCACGAAGATCGGGTGGCCCGCGAGCTGGGTGTAGTCGACGTCCCACAGCCAGGAGGTGTCCGTGCCGTCCGCGCCCCGGGCGTTGACGGACAGGATCACCGGCGTGGGCGGCGGGTCGATCAGGGAGAACGTTTCGAGCCAGCCCGCCGGGTTCTTCGCCAGCAGGAGCCGGAGCTCTCGGCCGAGGAAGGAGACCACATCGTAGCGGCCGGCGACGGCCTGCACCTGATACATGCGCTCCAGGGCGACCTGCGGCGGCACACCGAAGACGGCCGCGACGGCGGCCGAGCTGGTCGCGTTCGCCTTGTTTGCGCGGCCGGGGAGCTGCAGGTGGATCGGCCACGCCGAGCCGTGCGGGTCCAGGACGTAGTCGCCGTGCAGCACCCAGCTCGGGGCGGGACGGCGGAAACCGCACTCGCCGCAGAACCAGTCGTCGCCGGGGCGCTGCATCACACCGCCGCACGACGGGCAGGACCAGGCGTCGTCCTTCCACGCCTGCCCGGCCGCGACCCACACCACATTGGGGGAGGAGGACGCCGCCCAGACGATCAGCGGGTCGTCGGCGTTGGCGACGATCACGGCCTTCGAGCCGGACAGCCCCTCACGCCACTTCTCGGCCAGCATCCGGGTCTCCGCGGCGCGGTCCAGCTGGTCGCGCGAGAGGTTGAGCAGCGCGATCACCTTGGGTGTGGTGTCCCGCGCGACGCCTGCGAGGTACTTCTCGTCGACCTCGATCACGCCGTACTTCGCGTCCGAGCCACCGGCCAGGGCCGAAGTGATACCCGCGGGCATGTTGGCGCCGAGCGCGTTCGACACGACCGGGCCGGCGGCCCGCAGTGCCTCCGCGATCAGCCGGGTCGTCGTGGTCTTGCCGTTCGTCGCCGACACGAGGATCACGTCCAGGTGCTGCGCCAGCCGCCCCAGCAGGGCGGGGTCGAGCTTGAGCGCCACCCGGCCGCCGATCACCGATCCGCTGCCGCGCCCCGCAGCGCGCGACACCGCCGCTGCGGCCTTGCCCGCCGTCACCGCCAGCTTGGCCCGCGGCGACAACGGCTCCGTGTTGCCTGCCATCGTCCTAGATCCTCCTTGCATCGGTCCGCGCCCAGCCTATCGATGTCCGGCGCGGCGACCGCACCACGGCACCACCAGGACGCTGCAGGTCCCGTGGAACGTACGATGACGGCCATGCGAAACCGCCCGATCCCCGGCAGTTCCGGACTCGTCCGCGCCATGACTCTGCTCGGTGACCCTGTGCTTCACGGCGCCTGCGAGGACGTCACCGACTTCGGTCCGTCGCTCGTCCGGCTCGTCGAGGACATGTTCGCCACGATGTACGCGGCGCAGGGGGTCGGTCTCGCCGCCAATCAGATCGGCATACCGCTGCGGGTGTTCGTCTACGACTGTCCTGACGACGACGACGTCCGTCATCTCGGCCATCTCGTCAATCCGAAGCTGGTCGAGGCGGACGGCATCACGGTCCGCGGACCGGAGGGATGCCTCTCGCTTCCCGGCCTGGAAGCCGGGACCCCACGCTTCGACCATGCGGTGGTGGAGGGCGTGACCGTCGACGGGGAGCCGGTGCGGGTCGACGGCACGGGCTGGTTCGCGCGCTGTCTCCAGCACGAGTGCGACCACCTCGAAGGCACCGTCTACACGGACCGGCTGACCGGGCTGCGCCGGGCGAGGGCACTGCGCGCGGCCCGCCGGGCGCCCTGGGGACGTAGCGACTGACCACGCTCTCCCGCCGTCAGAAGCCGGGCCCGCCCGGCAGGTCGCCCGCGGCGGCCAGCCTGCCCCACAGCAGATCGGCCAGGCTCTGCACCAACTGGGCGCGTGAGCAGGGGCGTTCGCCCAGCCACCAGTCGCCCGCCGCATGCATCATGCCGACGATGCCATGGCCCCAGATGCGGGCCATCTCCTCGCTGTCCGCGCCGAGGTCAACCCGCTCGGCGATGACCAGGGCGAGCTCTTCGCCGAGCCGGCGCAGCAGCGGGGCGGAGTGGCGGCCGACGTCGAAGCCCTGCTCGGGAGAGGGGGCGGGATCGTCGGACGGGTGCATCAGGAAGCGGTAGACCTGCGGACGGGCCTCGATTGCCGCGAGATAGGTGTCGAGCGTCGCCTCCACCCTCTGGCGGCGCTCGGCGGGGGCGTCGAGTGCCGCCCGCAGGGCGCTCAGCAGAGCGTCGGTGTGGCGCTTGGCGAGCGCGCGGTAGAGGCCGCCCTTGTCGCCGAAGTGCCGGTACAGGATGGGCTTGGTGATCCCGGCCTCCGCCGCGATGGCGTTCATCGAGGCCTTGGGCCCGTCCCTGAGCACCACGCGGTCGGCGGCCTCCAGCAGCTCCCGGCGGCGCTGCTCGGCCGCCGTCCGCTGTTTTTCGGCCTGTCCTGTGGTCTCCATGTCGCCTCTCCCCACCCTGGCCGTGCAACTGGCCATGCAAGTCCGTTACGCCTGCGCAACGTAACACCCTGACCATGGGTGGTGCTGATCGGAGTCCGACTGATTGACATCGACTACGTGCTGGAAACAGACTTCTGTTACCGCAAGTAACGGTGATTTTTACGGTAGTGCATGGAGGGGAAGATGGCCGAGTTCACGCTCGATCTCAACGACGACCAGAAGCAGGTCCGTGACTGGCTTCACGGCTTCGCCGCGGATGTGATCCGTCCGGCTGCTTCGGAGTGGGACGAGCGTGAGGAAATGCCCTGGCCCGTCATTCAGGAGGCGGCCAAGATCGGCATCTACTCCCTCGACTTCTACGCCCAGCAGTTCTTCGACCCGACGGGGCTCGGCATCCCGATGGCTATGGAGGAACTGTTCTGGGGCGACGCTGGCATCGCCCTGTCGATCGTGGGTACGGGCCTGGCGGCCGTCGGCGTCCTCGCCAACGGCACCGAGGAGCAGATCGGCACCTGGATCCCGCAGATGTACGGCGATGCGAACGATGTGAAGGTCGCAGCCTTCTGTTCCTCGGAGCCGGACGCCGGCTCCGACGTCGCCTCGATGCGGACCCGCGCGGTGTACGACCAGGCCAAGGACGAGTGGGTGCTGAACGGCACCAAGACCTGGGCGACCAACGGCGGCATCGCCCATGTCCACGTCGTCGTCGCCGTGGTCGACTCGGAGCTCGGCTCCAAGGGCCACGCTTCCTTCATCGTGCCGCCGGACACCCCCGGGCTCTCGCAGGGCCAGAAGTTCAAGAAGCACGGCATCCGGGCCTCGCACACGGCGGAGGTCGTTCTGGAGGACGTCCGTGTCCCGGGCCACTGCCTGCTCGGCGGCAAGGAGAAGCTGGACCAGCGCCTGGCGCGGGCCCGCGAGCGCGCCCAGTCCGGTGGCGAGCGCGTGAAGAACGCGGCGATGGCCACGTTCGAGGCGTCCCGCCCGGCGGTCGGCGCGATGGCGGTCGGCACCGCGCGCGCCGCGTACGAGGTGGCGCTGGACTACGCGAGGACCCGGACCCAGTTCGGCCGTCCGATCATCGACAACCAGGGCGTCGCGTTCCAGCTCGCGGACATGCGGACACAGATCGACGCGGCCAGGCTGCTCGTCTGGCGGGCGTCCTGGATGGCGACCACCGGGAAGCCGTTCGAGTCGGCCGAGGGCTCCATGTCCAAGCTGTACGCGAGCGAAACGGCGAAGAAGGTCACCGCGCAGGCGATCCAGATCCTCGGCGGCAACGGCTTCACCCGTGAATACCCGGTGGAGCGGATGCACCGGGACGCTGCCATCTACACGATCTTCGAGGGTACGAGCGAGATTCAGCGGCTGGTGATTGCGCGCACGCTGTCGGGCATGCCGATCCGCTAGGGCGTGTGCCAGACGCCGCCTGGCAGACGGGGCTTTCGAAACACGCCCTGGCGGTGCCGCGGGCTGGGGGCGCCGCGCTCGATCGCGGTGCCTCCTGCCCAGCCTCTGCCATCAGTCGCCGGACGGGCCGGACATTCGGCGGGCGGGGTGGCTGCTCCGCCGGGCGGGCCGACTGCGGTGTTCGGCCCGCCCGGCGATGCGCATCCGTCAGGCGGGCAGCAGGGCCTCGATGGCCGCCACGAGCTCCGGCGCCTCCGGTTCCGTGCGCGGGCGGATACGGGCCACGGGCTCGCCGGACGGGGAGATCAGGAACTTCTCGAAGTTCCACTGCACGTCACCCGCCTCGCCGTCCGCGTCCGCGAGCCGCGTCAGCTCCGCGTACAGCGGGTGCCGCCCGTCACCGTTGACGTCGACCTTCTGCAGGAGCGGGAAGCTGACTCCGTACGTCGTCGAGCAGAACGTCTGGATCTCCTCCGCGCTGCCCGGCTCCTGGCCCGCGAACTGGTTGCACGGAACACCGAGCACGGTGAAGCCCCGGTCCCCGTACTCCTTCTGCAGCCGCTCCAGGCCCGCGTACTGCGGGGTGAGCCCGCACTTGGACGCGACGTTCACCAGCAGGACCGCCTGGCCGCGGTAGGCGCCGAGGGTGGTCGGCTCGCCGGTGAGCGTGTGGAGCGGAATGTCGTACAGCGTCATGAGGGTCTCCTTTTGAGTCGCTTCCGACGCCATTCTTACGCCCGCAGGTTCGTCGGCACGAAGCCGACCGCCCGGCCGTCCGGATCCAGCAGCAGGCCCCGGCCGCCCGCCGGGTGTTCCACGGTCACCGCCCGGGAGCTGGGTGCTGTCGGCCGGAGTGCCGACGGAGAGCCGCCGTGTCACGCTGGGACGGGGGATCACGCCCGGTGCGGCCTGCCCGGCCGGACCGACGGCACAGCCACCCGAGGAGGCCGACATGGCCAGTGACACCATCGGACCCAAAGCGGGCCGCGCCAAGCCGAGCCCCACGCACGCGCCGACATCCGACACGACCGTCCTGGCAGCAGCCCTGATGATCTTCGGCGGAGCGATGGCGATCCTCGAGGGCATCGCGGCCATCGCCAAGAGCGACGTGTTCCTCGCGACACGTCACTACGTGTTCGAGTTCAGCCTGTCGGGCTGGGGCTGGGTCCACCTCGTTCTCGGCATCGTCATCGTCCTCGCCGGCTGCGCCGTGCTGAGCGGAGCCCTGTGGTCGCGCTACTTCGGTGTCTTCGTCGCCGGCCTGGGCGCGATCGCCAACTTTCTGTGGGTGCCGTACTACCCCCTGTGGGCCCTGACGCTGGTCGCCGTCAACATCTTCATCGTCTGGGCGCTGTGCACGGGCATGCACCGAGAGGCGGACGAGGGTCTGACGGCCTGACCCAGGCGTGCCCGGTCGGCCGGCACCTTCTCCGGGACGGCGACGATTACGGCAGTCGGCCCTGTCGGGCATGAGGAACCCGGACGCGCCGCCTAAGGTGCGAATCATGCTGGAGAGCGAAACGTCCAAGGGAGGTGCGGCGGGGGGCGGGGCGGCCCCGGCGCCCGACCCCCGCCGCTGGCAGGCACTCGGTGTGTGCCTGGTAGCGGGCTTCATGACGTTGTTGGACGTGTCCATCGTCAACGTCGCCCTGCCGTCCATCCGGAACGGCCTGCGGAGCCCGGAATCCGATCTGCAATGGATTCTCTCCGGCTACTCCCTCGCCTTCGGACTCCTTCTCATCCCCGCCGGACGGCTCGGCGACGCCCGGGGGCGCCGTGAGGTGTTCCTGGCGGGACTGGCCGTGTTCACGCTGGCGTCGGCAGCCTGCGGAGTCGCCCAGTCCAGTTTCTGGCTGGTGGGCGCCCGAGTGATTCAGGGCCTCGGTGGAGCCTTGATCTCGCCGCAGATCTCCGCGTTGATCCAGCAGATGTTCTCCGGCCGGGAGCGGGGCCGCGCCTTCGGCATGTTCAGCACGGTGGTCGGTATCTCGACCGCCGTCGGCCCTCTGGTGGGCGGGCTGCTGATCCAGGCGGCCGGACCGGCCGAGGGCTGGCGCTGGGTGTTCTACGTCAACCTGCCGCTCGGCATCGTCTGCTTCCTGCTCGCCCGGCGCCTCCTGCCGGACACCCCGTCGGCCGGCCGCGTACGGCCGCGCGACCTGGACCCCGTCGGCGTCCTCCTTCTCGGCGCGGGCGTGCTGGCCCTGCTGCTGCCCCTCGTCCAGGAACAGCAGTGGCCCGGCAACGAGAAGTGGCTGCTGCTGGCCGCGGCAGCGGTTCTGCTCGCCGCCTTCGTCGGCTGGGAGTCCCGGTGCGGCAGACGCGGCACCGCGCCGGTCCTCGACCTGTCGCTGTTCCGGCTGCACTCCTACTGGTTGGGCTGCCTGTTGAGCCTGCTGTACTTCGCCGGATTCACCTCGATCTTCTTCATCAGCACGCTCTATCTGCAGGCCGGCCTGCACTGCACCGCCCTCCAGGCCGGACTGGCCATCACACCGTTCGCTCTGGGGGCGGCAGCCGCTGCGGGACCAGGTGGCCGGATGGTCCACCGTTACGGCCGACCGCTGGTCGTTGTGGGGCTGTCCATGGTGGTCGTCGGACTCGGGGCCACCGTGCTCGCTGTGCACGTCGTCCCGGGCCGCGGCGTCGCCTGGGCGATGGCTGCCCCGTTGCTCCTGGCAGGTGTGGGCAGCGGCCTTGTCATCGCTCCGAACCTGACCCTGACTCTGTCCCAGGTGCCGGTGGTCGGCGGCGGGAGCGCCGGCGGCACGCTCCAGACCGGCCAGCGCGTCGGCTCCGCGATCGGGATCGCCGCCGTCGGCTCGGTCTTCTTCGCCCAGTTGGCCTCCGAGGGCTGGACCACCGCGTTCGACCTCGGGCTCGTCGTCTCCGTCGCCTTCGTCATGGGGGCACTCGTGGTGGCACTGGCCGATGTGGTGGCCTCCCGGCGGGGCAGAAGACATACGGACGACGTGTCCGACCCCGGCCGGTCCGACCGGAAGGGAGCACATCATGAGCAACCCGACCGGCAGTGAGCCGCACGGCAACGCGGAGTACGGACGCACGACCTTCAAACGGTCCAGGAGCCACTTCGCCGACAGGATCACGGCCGACGGGAGGGACGGCTGGCCGGTCGAGGCGGGCCGCTACCGGCTGGTCGTCAGCCGCGCCTGCCCCTGGGCGAGCCGCGCCCTCGTCTCCCGGCGGCTCCTGGGTCTGGAAGACGTCCTGTCGCTCGCTGTCGCCGACCCGATCCAGGACGACCGCAGTTGGCGCTTCACCCTGGACGAGGGTGGCCGGGACCCGGTGCTCGGCATCGCCTACCTGAGCGAGGCGTACGACGCGCGCGAGCGCGGCTATCCCGGTGGCGTCAGCGTGCCCGCGATCGTGGACGTACCCAGCGGGAAGCTCGTCACCAACGACTTCCAGCAGATCACCCTGGACTTCGCGACCGAGTGGACCGCGCTGCACCGGTCCGGGGCCCCCGATCTCTACCCCGAACGGCTGCGGGACGAGATCGACGAGGTCATGGACGGTATCTACCGCGATGTCAACAACGGCGTCTACCGGGCCGGATTCGCCTGTGGACAGGACGAGTACGAGGCCGCGTACCGCGCGCTGTTCCGCCGGCTCGACCTGGTATCCGAACGCCTCGCGGACCGGCGCTATCTGGTCGGGGACACTCTCACGGAGGCGGACATCCGGCTGTTCACCACGCTCGTCCGCTTCGACGCCGTCTACCACGGGCACTTCAAGTGCAACCGCTCGAAACTGACCGAGTACCCGGTGCTGTGGGCTTACGCGCGGGACCTGTTCCAGACCCCCGGCTTCGGCGACACTGTCGACTTCGACCACATCAAACAGCACTACTACCGGGTCCACACGGGGATCAACCCCACCGGCATCGTGCCTCTGGGACCCGATCTCTCGGGTTGGGGGACACCGCACCACCGCGAGCAGCTCGGCGGCCGCCCGTTCGGCGACGGCACCCCGCCGGAGCCAGACCCGTCCGGCCGCACTGGCCTGTGAAGGACACGTCACGGTCCCTGAAGATGGTCATGGTCTTCCCGTCGTCGGAATTTCTGGTGCGCGCGGGACTGCGACGGGGCCGTTCGGCTCGGACGCGGGTAGCCTCCCCGCGCGGACGGCGTCGACCAGAACCTGATGGTCCCGCTCGTTCAGGTCGGCGTACGTCTCCGCGAACCGTGCGACCGCACGGTCGAACGAGTCGCCGCGTCCCAGATACGCGGCGATGGCGATCCGATCGCCGGACCTCGCGTGGGCGCGGGCCAAGGTGCTGCCGCACACCTCACCGAACGTCCGCATCCCGGCCGGCACCATCGACTCCGGCTCGATGGCGCCCTTCCAGTCGCGCAGTTGCCGCACATAGAAGTCGCGGCGCCGCCCGTCGATCCCTTCCGTGCGTTCCCAGCCGAGGAAGATGTCGCTCGCCGCCTGCATCAGCCGCTGCCCGGCGACCACCCGCTCGCCCTGGTTCCGGTACGTGCTGGGGCCGGTGTGCGGGGTGAGCACCGAGGTCCCGGCCTCCTTGGCCTGGAGGAAGAGCGGATCGCGGTCGTCCCTGCCGAGCAGCAGGATGATCCAGCACCGCGTGCCGACGCTGCCGACCCCGACCACCTTGCGGGCCACGTCCACGAGCCGGAAGTCCCGGAGCAGGAACCGCCGGTCCGACGGGAGACTCAGCGCGTAGCTTCCGATCAGCTCGCGGAACCACTCCATCGTCGCATCGAGCTCCTCGCCGGGCAGCAGACCGGCGAGCGGTACGAGCAGGGGCGGGTCAGCGGCGATCCGGAGCCGCCCGTCGACCTCCTCGGTCAGCTTGCCGAAGGCCTGCAGACTGTCCCGGGTACGGGCCTTGGCCATGGCACGGTCCAGGTTCTTGCGGCCACGTTTCGCCAACTGCTGCGACGCCATGGTCCGGAGGCGCTCCACATCAGTTTTTGTGTACCACACATCCAGGTTGCCCATGCCCGCGAATCGGATCATCGACTCGCGGTACGACCGCACCGCTGTCGATACGACGTCGGCGCTCTCCCGCTCCGTGAATCCGTTCGCCCGCCCCGCGACGACAAGGCTTACCGCCAGCCGTTTGACGTCCCACTCCCAGGGGCCCGGCAGCGTCTCGTCGAAGTCGTTGATGTCGAAGAGCAGATGCCGCTCCGGGGAGGCGAGCAGCCCGAAGTTCAACAGGTGTGCGTCTCCGCACAGTTGGGCCCTGATCCCGGAATCGGGGGTAGTGGCAAGATCGGCTGCCATGATCGCGGCGGCGCCCCGGTAGAAGCGGAACGGCGACTCGGCCATCCGGCTGTGGCGGATCGGCACGAGCTCCGGCACCCTGGTCGCGGACTGGGCCTCGAGGATGCCCATCGGGTCGGGTCGGTCGGCCGGCGGTGCGAACGCGGCGTGGCTCGAACGGGGGGCGCGTAGGCGGGCGGCCTTTCCGGCGGCCGCCCGCTCCTCGGGTGTCAGGTGCGGCGCGGCGCATGGGGCCGACGTGGCGTCCTGGGGCATCGAAGACTCTCCTGACTGCCGCAGGCGCCCCACCGCCCGGACGTGTGTTGCCCCTCTCCGATTATCGTGGGTAGCCCCGCTCTCCGGCATCATCTGGTGAGCCAACGGGCCGGGGACGGCGCCACTGCCTGCGGAGGACCGCGTATGCCGAACAGCAGGGGTACGGATCCGGCCCGGGCCGACGCGCGATGGCTCCGGAACCGCGACCGACCGGCACATCCGGGTACGGGCCGCCCGCACCGTGCGGCGGGTCCGTACCGGTGCCGCGGTCTTCTTGTCCCGCGGGACCGGCTCCATGGCCAGCACGCTGCTCATCCGCGAACTCCTCCCTTGCGCCCTGTTCGGAAGTCGCAGGGCAGACCGCCGACTTGAGAAGATCGATCCGTGGAGAATCCTGAGCCGTTTCCCGGATCCGACATCGAGGCCCCGGCCGAGCCCGACCGGGCGACCGGCCGCCGTCCGGTCCGCTGCCGTCTGTGCGGTCGCCCGCTCACCGGCAGGGAGTCACGGCGCACCGGGCTCGGCCCCGCCTGCGACGCCAAGCTGCACCCTGCCGCGCCGGACATCCGCACCCGCCGCCACGAGGTCGAGCAGGACCCCCTGCCCGGGACGTGAGCCGGGCTACGCGCCCAGCCGGCGGAACAACCCCTCCTGCACCACGGACACCAGCAGATTGCCGCCCCGGTCGTAGATCCGGCCGCGTGCCAGTCCCCGCCCGCCCGTCGCGATCGGCGACTCCTGCTCGTACAGGAACCATTCGTCGACCCGGAACGGACGGTGGAACGACATGGCATGGGCGGTGATAGGGGCCGGGAGTGCTCGGTGACCTGCATGTTTCTGGTGTAGAGAGCGCTTGGACGCATGCTCGGCACGCCATGCGCACACTCGTGCTATGGGTGGTAGCCCGTCCATCCAACAAGTTGTCAAATGCACTGTGTGAAGGAATACGGGCAGACGTTGGCCCGGGTCTGGTCCGGATCTTGGGAGGGCGGACCAGACCGGCGGTCTCAGTTGCTCTGCTGTTCCGGGGGCAGGGCCGTGAGAGGTGTGGGACTGCGACGAACCACTCGTGGGAGCCCTCGCTGAGCACGTGGTCCACGACCGCGTCGTACTGGTGCTCAACGGTGCTGGGGTTGGAGGGCGCGCCGATCGTGGCGACCGCGCGGACGCCGATCTCCTCGGACGCGGCGGCGATGGTGGCGGCGCCCAGGCGAGCCGACGAGCTCGGGGCCGACGACGCTCTTGAATCTGACTTCTTCAGGCATGGGGTGATCACTCCGTCGGCAGGACTGGTCGTAGGTGCGGGCAGGTGGGTGGGTGACGGCGCCGCCCGCGCCGTCGTCGTTTCAACCTTCGCTCAGATAGGGGGTGGGTTGAGCTTGACAGGTTCTAAGATGACCGGCCATATTGAGCAGTGTTCGCGAGAGTCGCACAAAGAGGGGCGGCTCGCAACGACGGCGCTATCGCGCTCGCTGTCCGCCTGATAGCCACTGTCGTCCGGGCCCCGCGCGAGCCTGGCGCGGCCACGCTCTGGAAGGAGTGCCGGAGTCCAGGTTCCCCGGAGGTGCCGGGGTATCAGCTCGCCCAACCGATGTGTCCGCTCACACCCGGGCGCCATGCCTGCTGGTGTTTCGTACGTCGATGAGCAGCAGGAACTTACAGGTGGAGGTTCGCGATGACCGTGTATTCGACCGTTGGGACTCAGGTGGTGCGCGCTGGCAACGGTGTCGACTACGCGTACCGCAGCGTTGGTTCGGACACGGGGACGCCGCCGCTGGTGCTGCTGCAACACTTCCGCGGGAACCTGGACAACTGGGATCCGGCCCTGGTCGACGCCCTGGCAGCCGGGCGCCGAGTGGTTGCCTTCGACAACACCGGCGTGGGCGCCAGTAGCGGGCGTACTTCGAACACGGTTGCGGCGATGGCGGACGGTGCGATCGAGTTCATCGACGCGCTGGGCCTGGACCGGGTCGACCTGCTGGGTTTCTCGCTGGGCAGCTTTGTGGCGCAGGAGATCGCGCTGCATCGTCCGGACCTGGTGAACCGGATCGTACTGGCTGCTTCGGCGCCGCAGGGTGCGTGGGGGATGCACGGCTGGCACCCAGACGTGATTGCCGCGGTAGGGGGGCGTGAGTCGTCACCGCAGGGTTACCTGCGCGTGTTCTTCACCGGTACGCCCGAGGGGTTGGCCGCAGGGCAGCAGGCGGCAGGCCGGATCTTCTCCGAGCGAACCGAGGGCTGGGAGGCGCCGACGGGCTGGCAGACCCGGCAGGCCCAGTACGACGCGGTAACCCAGTGGGGCGTCCCGGACCACGCCAAGCTCGAGCGGCTGCGCGGGATCAGGCAGCCGGTGTTCGTCACGGCCGGGGACAGCGATCCGATGATCCTGCCGCGGTACTCCCACCTGCTGGCAGGACTGCTGCCCGACGCCCGGATCAAGATCTACCCGGACGCCGCGCACGGGTTCCTGTTCCAGCATCACAAGGAATTCGCCGCCGACGTCGGCGACTTCCTAGACACGTAGCGGCCCCGCGCTCGCCTGGCCGCGCGCCTCCCGGGAGCCAGCCCACGGGTGCAGCCGGTGCTCGCGTCGGCGCGTCGCGCCGCGTCGCGTTTGCGTGTCCCTGCGGGCGGACCGGGCCTGCCTTGGCCGGCCTCGCGCGTCGCCGGATGTGTTCACGTCCCCGACGAGGCGAGCTTGTCCGTGACCGTCATGGCGGGCCCTGCCCGCCAACTACTGCATGGCGCCAGCCATGAGCAGCGATCAAAGAGAGAGAGTTTGCGATGGTGACGAAGGAGAATTCCGGTGGGTTCGGAACTGACCGCCGTCGGTTCCTGGGCTTGGCCGCCGGTGCGGCGGGCGTAGTGGCCGCCACCCAGCTCGCGATGCCCGGCAAGGCGCACGCAGTGGCCGGCGAGGTGAGTGCGTCGGCCAGGGTGGACGGCTCCGCCGCGGTGCCAGACATCGCTGGTGTGCGGCCGTTCCGTATCAAGATCGCTGAAAAGGAGCTGCAGCATCTGCGGCAGCGTATCCAGATGACCCGCTGGCCCGACAAGGAGACCGTGTCCGACCGGTCCCAGGGCGCGCAGTTGGCGAAGCTCAGGCCGCTGGTCGAGTACTGGGGTGAGCGGTACGACTGGCGCAAGGTCGAGAAGCGCCTCAATGCGCTGCCTCAGTTCATCACCGAGATCGACGGCCTGGACATCCAGTTCGCCCACATCCGCTCGCCGCACGCGGACGCCCTGCCGATGCTCATGACGCACGGCTGGCCCGGCTCCATCATCGAGCTGCTCAAGGTCATCGACCCGCTGACCAACCCCACGGCGCACGGCGGGCGCGCCGAGGACGCCTTCCATCTCGTCCTGCCGACGCTGCCGGGCTACGGCTTCTCCGGCAAGCCGACGGAGGTCGGCTGGAATCCGGCCCGGACGGCGCGCGCGTTCCACACCCTGATGCTGCGCCTGGGCTACTCGCGCTACGTCTCCCAGGGCGGTGACTGGGGGGCGATCATCTCCGAGAACCTCGCCACCCAGCGACCTGCGGAGCTGCTGGGCATCCACGTCAACATGCCTGGCACCGTCCCGCCGGACGTCCTGCGCCACCTGCTCAACTCCGACCCCGCTCCGGCGAGTCTGTCGGCGCGCGAGGAGAGGGCGTACAACCGACTGCTGCACTTCTACCGCGACGGCTTCGGCTACGCGGCGATGATGAACGAGAGCCCGCAGACGATCGCCTACGCCCTCAATGACTCGCCGGTCGCCATGGCCGCCTACTACTACGACAAGATCGCGGAGTGGACCGACTCCGGCGGCGAGCCGGAGAAGGTCCTCACCTACGACGAGATGCTCGACGCCATCTCGCTGTACTGGCTGACCAATACCGGGCCTTCTTCCTCACGGCTGTACTGGGAGGGCCACCAGGCCGGCGGCGGCCCGGTCAGCGCCGTCCCCATCCCGGACCTCCCGGTCGCGGTCACGGTGTTCCCCGGCGAGATCTACCCCGCGCCGCGCAGCTGGGGCGAGCGGACCTTCGGCAACATCATCCACTGGAACGAGGTCGACCGCGGCGGTCACTTCGCCGCGTGGGAGCAGCCGCAGATCCTGACCCAGGAGCTGCGTACCGCTTTCCGCGCGCTGCGATAGCACGGGAATCACGGGGGCTGCCAGGCCGACCACGCCTGGCAGCCCCGGCGGCACCGACGCTCCCGTCGGCAGCCCGACGACGCTGGTCACCGGTTGACACCATCCCCGCGGCGCTGGGCCGTTCCTGCTTGCCAGCTTTCGATATCAGAAGCCAGATGATCGAAGGAGTACAGGTATGGCCAGGACCCGCACCATCACCTGGAGCGACCCGCAGGTCACCGCAGCCGCCGTCGGACAGTGCAGCGGTCTGGAATTCGTCCAGGACCTCATCGCCGGACGAATGCCTGGACCGCCCCTCGCGGCCATGCTTGGATTCACCCTCGACCACGCCGAGTTCGGCAGTGCGACGTTCATGCTGGAACCGGGCGAGGAGCACTACAAGCCGATCGGCAGTGTGCACGGTGGCGTCTACGCCACACTGCTCGACTCGGCCGCTGGCTGCGCCGTCCAAACCGTGCTGCCTCCGGGTACGGGCTACACCTCGCTCGATCTGAACGTGAAGTTCCTGCGCCCGATCACCGTTGACACTGGCAAGGTCCGTGCTGTTGGCGCCGTCCTCAACCATGGCCGCCGCACGGCCCTCGCGCAGGCTGAGCTGTTTGACTGTCGGGATCGCCTGCTCGCCCATGCGACGAGCAGCTGCATGATCTTTCCGCTCAGCACGCAGTGACCTGTGGCCGGAGGCCGGCCCAGGGGGCTGAGCCTGCGGTCATCCAGTGTCGACGGTCAGCGTTTTCGGCTCTGTCGACGATCTTGTGATGCTGACGCCTCGAGCTGAGCAGCCACTCTGAGTGCGAATCAGGCTCCTTGAGGCGGTTGCTTCCTCGTTCTGCTGGTTCGGAAATCGGGCCGGTGGTGCGGCAGGCCGGCAGGTGCGCGCTGCTCACAACTCGGAATGCCGTCATCGTCGGTGCACGGCCGATACAGGCTCGCAACTCCGCCTGCACGGCCTTTCCGCACTTGTGTTCCACGATGGTCTCTCTTCCGGTTGGGTCTCTTTCACCGACGGGCGGGCCAGCCTGCGACTGCACTGACATCGCGGCCGCTACGCTGCCTTTGGCCGGTCCGGCGCTGTTCGGCGGCTGGTCCGCCTCGCGCAGGTGAAAGGCCGGATCGCTGGCCCGGTGCTCGGCCTCGAGCCGGCGGACTGGCCTCGACCGCGGACTGTGCGCCGGGGCGCGTGCTCAGTTCTCGGGCAGGTGGTTGAAGAGACGAACCTGTCCCCGGGCGATCAGTCTGCTGTCGGCGTCCGTGATTTCGGCCGTCCACAGCTGCAGCGCCCTTCCCTGGTGGACGGGTCGTGCCAACACCTCGAGCCGGCCTTCGCGATGCGGCCGCAGGAAGTCGGTCTGGTTGTTCACGCCGACCGCGTACCCACCGGAATCGGCAACGGCGGCGGACGCTCCGACCGACGCCACGCTCTCGAGGGCTGAACCGACGACGTGAAGGACCGTTGCAGCAGGATCCACTTCCGCGCGAGTGCCGCGCTGCTCGATCTCGGTCACATCGGGAGACATTCGACCGGTGGGATAACCTCCCGAAGATCACTCATGAGCGCCATCAGTGTGTGGTGCCGGGTGGCCGACGTCATCGCCTGGCGCTACCGCAGGCGATGCAGGCCCGACCCCCCGACCGCAAGCGCCCAGCACGGCACTGCCCCCTCCCGAACCGGTCAATCGGAAGGCGAGGATCCGGGCGACAGAAGCTGACCGGGCCGGCGCGGTGCGGTCGCGGTCGGGTCCCCCTGGCGAGAGCGCGGCCAAGAGTGGTGGCGGAGACGAGCTCAGACGGTCAGCGAATCGAACATGGCAAAGAAGTCGTCCAGCGGCACGCGACTGCGGACGACCTTCGCCTGCATCGCCGCTCCTTCCCAGGCGCTCACCAGGAATCGGGCCAGCACCGCGCTGTCCATATCGCTCTTCAGGGTTCCGGCAGCCCGGGCTTCGTCCAGCGCCGGGGTGAGGAATGAGACCCACCGCCCGAGCCTGTTGCCCACTTCGTCGCGAATCACCGAGCTCTGCGTGGACAGTTCTGCCCCGAAGTTCCCGAACATGCAACCACGGGTGTAGCCGAACCGCTCCAAGTCTCCCGTCAGGTACTCGAAGTGCTTGCGGATGCGCTCGACGGGAGGGATCGACTCGTCGGCCAGCATGCCCATCTGGCGGGTATCGGCATAGCGGCTCATCACCTCGATGGCCATGGCCTCTTTGCTGTCGAAGTGGTTGTAGAACGAACCCTTCGGCGTGCCGGCGGCATCGGCGATGTCCTTGATGCCGCTGCCGTTGAAGCCGTGTTCGTGGAAGCGATCATAAGCGGCTTCGATCAGGTGTTCGCGCATACTGGGTCTCGGCATGGTGCACGCTCCTTCTACTCTGTCCCAATATGTCCGGTCGTCTTCCCGTTGTCAAGCAGGTATGCCTTGGCACGCAGGAGGGGCAACGGTCTGGATGTCCGTTCGGTGCGATCACGCGGTGCGATCGAGGTTGTCGATCCAGGTCAGCGGGGGAACTCCGCAACGGCCTTGCCCAGGTTGGTTTCGACGTCGCCCGGCGTCTGGAGGCCTCGGCTCGCGAGGTGGCTCAAGCGCTCACGGGTTTCCGGCAGGGCGATGAGGCCCTGGAAGGTGACCGCGTCGGAGCGGATGTGCGCGGAGTCCGCCAGCGTGAGGTCGTTGATGGCGCGCTTGGCGGCCTTGACCCCCTCGGGCGGGAAGCCTGCGATGCGCTTGGCCAGGCGCTCGACGAAGCCGTCCAGCTCGGCGTCGGGCAGGGCGCGGGTGATCCAGCCGTAGCGCTCGGCGAGGTCGGCGTCGAAGTCGTCCGCGCCGACGATGGCCTCGATGGCGCGCGTCCGGCCGAGCCGCCGGGTCAGGTGCTGGATGCCGCCGGCGCCGGGCAGCGCGCCGGTGCCGGTCTCGAACTGGCTGAAGACGGCGTTCTCCCGCGAGGCGAAGATCATGTCGCAGGCCAGGGCGAGCTCGTCGCCGCCACCGCGGGCGCGCCCACGTACCTTGGCGATGGTGATCACCGGGACCTGCGCCAGCTTGTGCAGGAACATGCCGAGCGAGGCGTCACCGGGACCGCCGGCCTTCGCGGCCTCGGCGGTGTACTGCGGGACGGCCGTGAGGTCCACGTGCGCCGAGAAGTACTCGGTCGAGGCGCTGTCGATGACGACGACCCGCACATCACCGGGATCCGTGTACAGCGTGTTTATGAGTGAGGCCAGGTCGCGGACCAGTTCGACGCCGATGAGATTGAGAGGGCCGGCGTCGAGGGTGGCGAACAGAACGCCGTCCTCCAGTCGGGTTCGGATCGAGGAGTAGTCGAAGCTCATGATGACTCCTGGAAGTGCGTGAATGAGGGGAGGAGGCGATCACAGGTTCTGCTGGAACCACTCCAGGGCGCTTCCGGACGCCACCTTGAACTGGACGCTTCGGCGGCAGCGCCGGCCTGCGGGGCGGACATCAACCCCTGGCGGCAGATCTCCGACTGGCGGCGGGTCATCTCGTACCTGGAGAGCCATCGGCCCCGACGACGGCGAGGTGCGGGACTTCCGGGCCTGACCCGCGGCCGACGGTCGAGGATGCTCAGCGTGAGCCCTGGGCGTTGAGGGCGGCTCGTTCCACGCTGGCCGCATAGCTGGGCGCCTCGAGTGCGTTGTGCTGCTCCACGGCCTGCTTGCGCGCCTCCACGGCCTGCTCGAATGGGATGCCTCGCTCTTCCAGGTGGGTCACGAAGGCGCGCGTCGGCCGGCTGAGGATCTTGTTCGTGAAGGTCGAGCGGTCGGCATCCAGCGCAGTGACGCTGAGATCCCAGATGACCTGCTGGTACTGCCAGCCATCCGCAGTCTGCGCCTCCGAGAGCGACACCATGCGGCAGTGGTGCCGCTCGAGGATTTCTGCGACGTAGTGCTGGATGAGCAGCACTCCGCCCACCACCTCGACGTTGATGCTCACCAACTTGCCGGCGGCGTTCCGGCTCCAGCCGCAGGCCCGGTGGTCGGGAACCGCGCAGGCCTGATACTCCGTATCTGTGAGCTGGGGCAGCCACGTGCCCAGGTCGATGCTCTCGAGCGGGACGTTGATGTCCACGCTCTGCGTGGATTCGGCCAGGACGAGGTCGGCGATCTCGTGAGTGGGGGACATGCGACGGCTCCTTACCGGCGGCTGCGCTTGCTGGTGTGCGCCTGCCCTCGGGTCCTGCCCCTCAGAGGCAGGACCGCAAATCTGGATGATTCCGCACGAAAGCCCGCTCTGCGCGCTTACAACGGACGCTAGCCGAGAAACTTGACACGTACAAGACGACCGGTCATATTTGAAATGGGTGCTCGGAGGGTTCTGCGACACGGGCCGAGCCGGAAGCGCCAACAAGAACCGCCCTTTCGATGGAAGGAGCAGGTCATGACCGTCCTGCGCTTTCAGCTCAACTCCTCGCTCAGCCCGAAGGAGGTGATAGGGGTGCTGACCGACTTCAGTCCGGCGCGGGCCGAGACCTGGCCGTCGATCGACGCCGATCACTTCACGGTCCATGACTTGGGTGACACCTGGGCCGAGGTGACCGAAGGCACGGCTTCCGCATGGGAGCGTGCCCGCTACGAGTGGGACCCGGCCGGCGACACAGTCACCATCACGACGCTCGACTCGAAGGTCTTCGGCCCGGGCGGCGGATGGGTGTTCAAGATGACCCCCGAGGGCGACGGCACCTGCGTCGACGTCGAACTGACCCGGCACGCCAGCACGTTCAAGGCTCGACTGGTGGCCACGGTGCTCCCGTACGCCGGCTCCGTGTTCCGCAAGTCCTTCCAGGGGCCCTTGAAGGGAAAGTAGCCATGTCCCGCCGGCCAAGAATGACTGATCATCTCCAGCCGGTCGGGCATCAGTGACTCACGTCAGGAGGAGAAGAGATGAATGCGCTGCTCGATGAGGTTCTCGAGGCCCATGGCGGTATGGACCGCTGGCGCCGGTTCAGCTCCGTACGCGCGACGATCGTCAGCGGCGGCGACCTGTTCGCCATCAAGGGACTTCCGCAGGATCCGACGCCCCGCGAGATGACGGTACGGCTGCACGAGGAGCACGCCTCGGTGGCCCCCTTCGGCGCCCCCGACCAAAGGACCGACTTCACTGCAGACCGCGTCGCCATCGAGAAGACCGACGGTACCGTGGTCGCCGAGCGCGCACAGCCGCGCAAGGCCTTCGACGGACACGTCCTTCAGGCCCCCTGGGACCCGCTGGACCGGGCGTACTTCAACGGCTACGCCCTGTGGACCTACCTGACCACCCCGTTCCTGCTCGCGATGCCCGGCGTCGACATCGAGGAGATCCAGCCCTGGCACGAGGGCGACGAGGAGTGGCGCGGACTGCGCGCGACCTTTCCCGCCTCGATCGCCAGTCACAGCACCGTCCAGGACTTCTACTTCGGCCCGGACCGGCTGCTGCGTCGCCACGACTACCACGTCGACATCGCCGGCGGCTTCGCCGCCGCCCAGTACGTCTACGACACCGTCGAGGCCGACGGCATCCTTCTGCCCACCCGACGCCGCGCCTGCAACCGCGACGCCAACCTGCGGCCGATCCCGGGACAGGTCATGGTCTCCATCGACCTCAGCGACATCCACTTCACCTGAACCGTTCCTAGCCAGTGTGCAGGGCGGTCGTCCACCTCAGCGCTGCCGCCGGCCCGCCCCGTTCCGGGACGCGGGTCTGGCGTACCTGCTGACCCAGCAGCGCGCCGACGGACGCATCGCCTCCCGGCCCGACCAGGTCGCTCCCCGTCCACTGCCCTACGACGTGCCCGTCCTTGCGGACGCCTTCGCCCTCTGGGCGCTTAGTTGTCGTGGTCAGCCCAGGTTGCGGAACAGCCCCTCCTGCACCACGGACACGATCAGTTGCCCCTCGCGGTTGTAGATACGGCCCCGGGCAAGGCCCCGCCCGCCCACCGCGATCGGCGACTCCTGGTCGTACAGGAACCATTCGTCGGCCCGGAACGGACGGTGGAACCACATCGCGTGGTCCAGCGACGCCATGTCGAAACCGCGCGGCCCCCACAGGGGTTCCACCGGGATACGGACCGCGTCGAGGAGCGTCATGTCGCTCGCATACGTCAGCGCGCAGGTGTGCACGAGCGGATCGTCGCCCAGCGGGCCGACCGCACGCATCCAGACCGCGCTGCGCGGGTCCGCGTCCTTGATTTCCTCCAGCGTCCAGCGCAGCCGGTCCACGTACCGGATGTCGAACGGCTGGCGTCTGGCCATCCGCTCCAGCGCGTCCGGCAGCACCCCGAGATGCTCACGCACCTCTTCGGCGACGGTGGGCAGCTGCTCGGGGTCCGGAACGGTCCGGGCGGGCGGCAACTGGTGCTCGAAGCCCGCCTCCTCCGGCCGGTGGAAGGACGCCGTCAGATTGAAGATCGTCCGGCCCTGCTGCACGGCGGTGACCCGGCGCGTGGTGAATGACCGCCCGTCCCGCACCCGCTCGACCTGGTAGACGATCGGCACGCCGGGGCGGCCCGGCCGAAGGAAGTACGCGTGCAGCGAATGGACCGGCCGGTCCCCGTCGGTGGTCCGGCCGGCCGCCACCAGTGCCTGCCCGGCGACCTGTCCGCCGAAGACCCGCTGCAGCGACTCCTCGGGGCTGCGCCCCCGGAAGATGTTGACCTCGATCCGCTCCAGGTCGAGCAGGTCGACCAGGCGCTCGGCGGGGTTCGTCATGCCGTTCGTCTCCACTCTCGCAAGGGTGCCGTCGTCACGGCGGTCACGCTCACAGCTGGCCGACCGAGGTGACCCGGACGACCGCCCGGCCCTCTTCGTCGGAGGCCGCCAGATCGACCTCCGCGCTGATGCCCCAGTCGTGGTCGCCGTTCGGGTCGGCGAACGTCTGCCGTACCCGCCACAGGCCGTGCCCGGCGTCCTCGTCGATCTTCAGCAGCTTCGGACCGCGGGCGTCCGGGCCGGTGCCCAGATCCTCGTACTCGTCCCAGTACGCGTCCATCGCCTCGCCCCACGCGTCCTCGTCCCAGCCCGCCTCGCCGTCCAGCTCGCCGAGCTCGGCGACCTTGTCCAGCGCGGCCAGCTCCACCCGGCGGAACATCGCGTTGCGTACCAGCACCCGGAAGGCGCGGGCGTTGGCGGTGACCGGCTTGACCTCGTCCGCCCGCTCCTGCGCCTGCTCGGCCGTGTCCACCTCCGGGTTGGCGAGCTGCTCCCACTCGTCGAGGAGACTGGAGTCCACCTGACGGACCATCTCGCCGAGCCAGGCGGTCAGATCCTCCAGGTCCTCGGACTTCAGGTCGTCCGGGATGGTGTGCTCAAGCGCCTTGTACGCGCTCGCCAGATACCGCAGCACGATGCCCTCGGTGCGGGCCAGCTCGTAGTTAGAGGTGAACTCCGTGAAGGTCATGGCCCGTTCGTACATGTCCCGGATCACGGACTTCGGCGAGACGGGGTGGTCGCCCACCCACGGGTGGCTCTTGCGGTACACGTCGTACGCATGCCACAGCAGCTCGCTCAGCGGCTTCGGGTACGTGACGTCCTGGAGCCGTTCCATCCGCTCCTCGTACTCGACTCCGTCCGCCTTCATCTGGCCGACCGCTTCGCCGCGCGCCTTGTTCTGCTGGGCGGCGAGGATCTGCCGCGGGTCGTCGAGTGTCGACTCGACGACGGAGACCATGTCCAGGGCGTACGACGGCGATTCGGCGTCCAGCAGATCGAAGGAGGCCAGCGCGAACGTGGACAGCGGCTGATTGAGCGCGAAGTCCTGCTGGAGATCGACGGTGAGCCGTACGATGCGGCCCTCCGCGTCCGGCTCGGCGAGCTGTTCCACGACGCCGCCGTCCAGCAATGAGCGGTAGATCGCGATGGCCCGGCGGATGTGGCGCAGCTGCGACCTGCGCGGCTCGTGGTTGTCCTCCAGCAGACGCCGCATCGCCTCGAAGGCATTGCCGGGGCGCGCGATCACGGACAGCAGCATCGTGTGCGTGACCCGGAAGCGGGAGGTCAGCGGCTCCGGGTCGGACTGGATCAGCTTGTCGAACGTGGCCTCCGACCACGCGACGAAGCCCTCGGGGGCCTTCTTGCGGACCACCTTGCGCTTCTTCTTCGGGTCGTCGCCCGCCTTCTTGACGGCCTTCTCGTTCTCGATGACATGCTCGGGCGCCTGCGCGACGACGAAGCCCGCCGTGTCGAAGCCGGCCCGGCCCGCGCGGCCGGCGATCTGGTGGAACTCACGGGCGCGCAGCGTACGGACCCGGGTGCCGTCGTACTTGGTGAGCGCCGTGAACAGCACCGTACGGATGGGGACGTTGACGCCGACGCCGAGCGTGTCCGTACCGCAGATCACCTTCAGCAGACCCGCCTGGGCGAGCTTCTCCACCAGGCGGCGGTACTTCGGGAGCATGCCCGCGTGATGCACCCCGATGCCGTGACGCACATAGCGCGAGAGGTTCTGGCCGAACTTCGTGGTGAAGCGGAAGTTGCCGATCAGATCGGCGATCTTCTCCTTCTCCTCCTTGGTGCACATGTTGATGCTCATCAGCGACTGCGCCCGCTCGACGGCCGCGGCCTGCGTGAAGTGCACGATGTAGACGGGCGACTGCCGGGTGTCCAGGAGTTCGGTGAGCGTCTCGGTGATCGGGGTCAGCCGGTACTCGTAACTGAGCGGGACCGGCCTGGTCGCCGAGCGCACCACGGAGGTGGGACGGCCGGTGCGCCGGGTCAGGTCCTCCTCGAACATCCTGACGTCACCGAGCGTCGCCGACATCAGGATGAACTGGGCCTGCGGCAGCTCCAGGAGCGGGATCTGCCAGGCCCAGCCGCGGTCCGGCTCCGCATAGAAGTGGAACTCGTCCATCACGACCTGGCCGATGTCGGCGTACTTCCCGTCGCGCAGCGCGATGGAGGCCAGCACCTCGGCGGTGCAGCAGATCACCGGGGCGTCCGCGTTGACGGAGGCGTCGCCGGTGAGCATGCCGACGTTCTCCGTACCGAACAGTTTGCACAGGTCGAAGAACTTCTCCGAGACCAGCGCCTTGATCGGGGCGGTGTAGAAGGTGACCTTGTCCTGGGCCAGAGCAGTGAAGTGCGCACCCGCCGCGACCAGGCTCTTTCCGGAGCCCGTGGGGGTGGAAAGGATCACGTTCGCCCCGGAGACCACCTCGATCAGCGCCTCCTCCTGAGCAGGGTAGAGGGTGATGCCCTGGGTCTCGGTCCATGACGAGAAGGCCTCGAAGAGGGCGTCCGGGTCGTCGGTCGGGGGCAGCTGATCGATAAGGGTCACGCCCCCATCTTGCCTGCCTTCCGCCCGGATGAGGGAACCGGGCGACCGTACGAAGATCACGGACGGTACGCTGCCCACTCAACTCGGCCGCATCGCAACGGCGATGGCGGCCGGACAAATTTTGGGGGCAGAAGAACCATGATGGGACCGGCACACTCGCTGTCCGGGGCGGCGGCCTGGCTGGGGGTGGGCGCGGCGGCGGCAGCCGCGGGCCATACGATGCCGTGGCCCGTCCTGGTCGTCGGAGCACTGATCACCGCGGGTGCCGCGCTCGCCCCGGACCTCGACCACAAGTCCGCGACCATCTCGCGCGCCTTCGGCCCGGTCTCCCGCGGACTCTGCGAGATCGTCGACAAGCTCTCGCACGCCGTCTACAAGGCGACCAGGGGCTCCGGCGACCCGCGCCGCAACGGCGGTCACCGGACTCTGACGCACACCTGGCTCTGGGCGGTGCTGATCGGCGCCGGGGCCTCCGCCGCAGCGATCACCGGCGGCCGGTGGGCGGTCCTCGCCATCCTCTTCGTCCACCTCGTGCTCGCCGTCGAAGGACTGCTGTGGCGGGCCGCCCGGATGTCCAGCGACGTCCTGGTGTGGCTGCTCGGCGCGACCAGCGCCTGGATACTGGCCGGCGTCCTCGACAAGCCGGGCAACGGCTCGGACTGGCTCTTCAGCGCCCCCGGCCAGGAGTACCTCTGGCTCGGGCTGCCGATCGTCCTCGGCGCACTCGTCCATGACATCGGCGACGCGCTGACCGTCTCCGGCTGCCCGATCCTGTGGCCGATCCCACTGGGCCGCAAGCGCTGGTACCCGATAGGGCCGCCGAAGGGCATGCGGTTCCGCGCGGGCAGCTGGGTGGAGCTGAAGGTGCTGATGCCCGCGTTCATGGTGCTCGGGGGGGTGGGCGGGGCAGCCGCCCTCAACTACATCTGAGCACCCCATCCGGCCGCCGGGGGATCAGACCGATTCACGCGGCACCGGACGGTACGCGAGAACGATCTCCCGAGCCGGCCCTCCTCCATCGCGTCGACCCCGTCCAGGGGCTCACCGGCGTGGGCTTCGCCGCTCCGGACGCGTGGCTGTGCGCGAACCGATGACGGTCCGCGCACCACCTCCGCCTTCTCAGCTCAGCCGTGCCAGGACCGCCACAGCGCCGCATACGCGCCGTCCGCCGCAACCAGCTCGTCATGGCTGCCCAGTTCGCTGATCCTGCCGCTCTCGACCACCGCGATCACATCCGCGTCGTGCGCGGTGTGCAGCCGGTGCGCGATCGCCACGACCGTTCGGCCGTCGAGCACCCGCGCCAGCGAGCGCTCCAGATGCCGGGCCGCCCGCGGGTCCAGCAGCGAGGTCGCCTCGTCCAGCACCAGCGTGTGCGGATCGGCCAGCACCAGCCGGGCCAGGGCGATCTGCTGCGCCTGCGCCGGGGTCAGGGCCAGACCGCCCGAACCGACCTCGGTGTCGAGACCCTCGCCCAGCGCCTTCACCCAGCCGTCCGCGTCGACCGCGGCGAGCGACGCCCACAGCTCCGCGTCCTGCGCGCTGTCACGGGCCAGCAGCAGGTTGTCGCGGAGCGAACCGACGAACACATGGTGCTCCTGGTTGACCAGCGCCACATGCGTACGCACTTGCTCCGCTGTCATCTGCGACAACTGCGCACCCCCCAGGGTGACTTCACCGCTGCGCGGGGCGTAGATCCCGGCCAGCAGCCGGCCGAGCGTGGACTTGCCCGCACCGGACGGGCCGACCAGCGCGAGGCGCGTGCCCGGGGCGACGTCGAGGGACACCTTGTGCAGCACGTCGACCCCGGCGCGGTAGCCGAAGCGCACACCGTCCGCCCGGACGTCCCGGCCGTCCGGGGCGACCTCCGTGTCGCCCGCGTCCGGTTCGATGTCCCGCACGCCGACCAGCCGGGCCAGCGACACCTGCGCGACCTGCAACTCGTCGTACCAGCGAAGGATCAGACCGATCGGGTCGACCATCATCTGCGCCAGCAGCGCACCCGTCGTCAGCTGTCCGACGGTGAGCCATCCCTCGATGACGAACCAGCCGCCGAGCATCAGCACCGCGCCGAGGATCGTCACGTACGTGATGTTGATGACGGGGAAGAGCACCGAACGCAGGAACAGCGTGTACTGCTCCCATGCCGTCCACTCCTTGATCCGCCGGTCCGACAGCGCCACCCGGCGCGCGCCGAGACGGTGCGCCTCCACCGTCCGTCCGGCGTCCACGGTCTCTGCCAGCATCGCGGCGACCGCCGCGTATCCGGCGGCCTCCGAGCGGTACGCCGACGGCGCCCGGCGGAAGTACCAGCGGCAGCCGAGGATCAGCACCGGCAGGGCGATCAGGACGGAGAGTGCCAGCGGGGGAGCGGTCACGGTGAGCGCACCGAGCAGCAGTCCCGCCCACACCACACCGATCGCCAGCTGCGGCACGGCCTCCCGCATCGCGTTGGCCAGCCGGTCGATGTCGGTGGTGATCCTGGAGAGCAGATCACCGGTCCCGGCCCGCTCCAGCACGCCCGGCGGCAGCGCGACCGACCGCACGAGGAAGTCCTCGCGCAGATCGGCCAGCATCTCCTCGCCGAGCATCGCGCTGCGCAGCCGCATCATCCGGGTGAACACGGTCTGTACGAGCAGTGCGAGCCCGAACACCGCGGCGGTGCGCTCCAGATGGAGGTCGGCGACCCCGTTCGACAGGTCCTCGACCAGCCCGCCCAGCAGATACGGCCCGACGATCGAGGCGATCACCGCGACGGCGTTGACCGAGATGAGTACGGCGAACGGCTTGCGGTGGCGCCGCATCAGGTCCCGTACATAGCTGCGCACCGTGGTCGGGGTGCCGACCGGCAGCGTTGTCGCCGACTCCGGGGCGGCCGGGTCGTACGTCGGTGGTGCGACGCCGATCATGCCCTCTCCTCGATTCCTTCGGTCTGTTCGGTCTGTTCGGTCTGTTCGATCGCCTTGATCCCGCTGACTGCGCTGATCCCGTCGATCTCGTCCGGTGCGGTCAGTGCCGCGATCTCGTCGTCTGTCTCCCGGGTGACGACCGCCCGGTACTGCGGATCGGTGTGCAGCAGTTCGCGGTGCGTACCGACCGCTGTCACGGCGCCCCGGTGCACCAGCACCACCCGGTCCGCGAGGTCCAGCAGCAGCGGCGACGAGGCGAACGCGACGGTCGTACGACCCAGGCGCAGCGCCTTGATACCGGCGGCGACCCGGGCCTCGGTGTGCGAGTCGACGGCGGACGTCGGCTCGTCGAGAACCAGTGCTTCCGGATCGGTGACCAGGGAGCGGGCCAGGGCGAGCCGCTGCCGCTGGCCGCCGGAGAGCGACCGGCCGCGCTCGGTGATCCTGGTCGTCATCGGATTGCCGTCCCTGGTCACCGAGGCCTGTGCCAGCGCGTCGAGCACGTCATCGCACTGGGCGGCGGCCAGCGCCTGCTCAGCGGTCACCTGGCCGGACGACGGCACGTCCAGGAGCTCCCGGAGTGTCCCGGAGAGCAGCACCGGGTCCTTGTCCTGGACCAGCACCGCGGTCCTGGCGGCCGCCAGCGACAGCTCGTCCAGCGGTACGCCACCGAGCAGGACGGACGGGTTCTTCTCCGGCGACGGCGTGCCCTCGGGAGCGTCGTCCGTCGTGTCCTGCTCCGCGGCCGGCTCGGCGTGCCCGCCGAGCCGTTCGGCCAGTCGGCCGGCCTCGTCCGGGTCGCCGCAGACCACCGCGGTGAACCTGCCCGCAGGGGCCATCAGCCCGGTGACCGGGTCGTACAGATCACCGGAAGGCACCACGTCGACGGTCGACGGCTCGGCGGTGCGGTGCAGCGACAGCACCCGCACGGCCCGCTTGGCGGACGGCCGTGAGAAGGAGTACGCCATGGCGATCTCCTCGAAGTGCCGCAGCGGGAACAGCATCAGCGTCGCCGCGCTGTACACCGTGACCAGCTGGCCGACCTCGATCCGGCCCTCGCGGGCCAGCGTCGCCCCGTACACGACCAGCGAGATGAGCAGCACGCCCGGCAGCAGCACCTGGATCGCCGAGATCAGCGACCACATCTGCGCGCTGCGGACGGCTGCCCTGCGGACCTCCTGCGAGGCACGCCGGTAGCGGCCGAGGAACAGCTCCTCGCCGCCGATCCCGCGCAGCACCCGCAGCCCGGCCACGGTGTCCGACGCCAGTTCGGTGGCCTTTCCGGCCTTCTCGCGCTGAAGGTCCGCGCGCCGGGTGGCGCGGGGGAGCAGCGGCAGCACGGCCAGTGCCAGGAGCGGCATGGCGAGTGCCACCAGCGCCCCCAGCGACGGCAGATAGAGGACGAGTCCGACACAGATGAGCACGAGAGCGACGGCGGCGGCGGCGAAGCGGGAGAGTGCCTCGACGAACCAGCCGATCTTCTCGACGTCGCCGGTGGACACCGCGACGACCTCGCCCGCGGCGACCCGGCGGGTCAGTGCGGACCCGAGTTCGGCGGTCTTGCGGGCCAGTAGCTGCTGGACGCGGGCGGCGGCGGTGATCCAGTTGGTGACGGCGGTCCGGTGGAGCATGGTGTCGCCGACCGCGATCAGCACACCGAGGACGGCGATCAGCCCGCCGGCCAGCGCGAGCCGGTTGCCGGAACGGTCGACGACGGCCTGCACGGCGAAGCCGACGGCCAGCGGCAGCCCGGCGACGGAGCACTGGTGCAGCAGGCCCCAGGCCATGGACTTGAGCTGTCCGCGGATCTGGTTGCGGCCGAGCCAGAGCAGGAAGCGTGGGCCTGACCGGACATCGGGATCGCCGGGATCCGAATAGGGAAGATCGCGAATGTGCATGACGTCCCGTGGTTCTGAGGTTCGGTTGTTGTTCGGTGACTGACTGAAACCGTGCAAGGTTCACCCGGTGGCTCCGGTCGAAGCAAAGGGTTTTCTCCACGGAATGCGTATTTCGCGCCAAGGTCACCGAGCGGACCGCGGGAGGTCGCACTGCGGGGCCCGGCCTGTGCGGCCGGGGCCCGCAGTGTCGTGCCGGCCGTCAGGCCTTCGTGGGCTTCTCCGAGTCCATGCCGGGGCGGGCTTTCTTCCACTCGCCGCGGGTGAAGTCCGGGATCTGCTGCGGCGCGCCCTTCGCCTTGATGGAGAGGTGGCTGAGCGGTACGGGAGACGTCCAGGTCGCCGCGTCGTACACATCGAAGTCGGGAACGAGCCCCAGACGCATGCACTGCATCAGCCGGAACACCAGCATGTAGTCCATTCCGCCGTGCCCGCCGGGCGGGTTGGCGTATTCCTTCCACAGCCAGTGGTCCCAGTCGGCGTACGCGCCGAAGTTGCCCCAGGTGTCGTTGGTGTGGTCAGGTTCGATATAGATGCGGGCCGGATAGTCCTCGAAGAGCCCCTTCGTGCCGCCGAGGCTGTTGATCCGCGAGTACGGATGCGGTGTGGACACGTCGTGCTCCAGCCGGATGACCCGTCCCTTGGCGGTCTGGACGAGACTGATCGTGCGGTCGCTCTCGATATAGGTCTCCTTCCAGCTCGGGTCACCTGCCGGCATGTGCTTCTTCCGGTACTCGGCGAGCCCCAGGGACGGCGAACCGACGCTGATGATGCTCACCGCACGGTCCCCGCGGTTGAGATCCATGTAGTTGGCGACCGGGCCGAACCCGTGGTTGGGGTAGAGGTCGCCGCGCAGCCGGGTGTGCCACAGCCGGCGCCAGGGACCCTCGTAGTAGTCCGGGTCGAACATCAGGCCGCGCAGATCGTGGTTGTACGCGCCCGCGCCGTGCAGCAGGTCGCCGAAGAGACCGGCGTGCGCCATACGGAGCACCCGCATCTCGTTCCGCCCGTAACAGCAGTTCTCCAACTGCATGCAGTGCCGTCTGGTGCGCTCGGAGAGATCGACCAGCTCCCAGAGCTGATCGAGCTGGAGAGCGATCGGACACTCCACCCCGACATGCTTGCCGTGGAGCATGGCGGTCTTCGCCATCTCGAAGTGGAAGTCCCAGGGAGTCGCCACATGGACGAAGTCGATGTCCCCGCGCTTGCAGAGATTCTCGTAGTCGTCCTCGCCGTTGGTGTAGACGGCGGGCGCCGGCTGACCGGCTGCGGTCACCTTCGCGGCGGCCCGGTGGGCCTTCTCCTTGACCGGGTCGCACACGGCGACGACCTGCACTCCGGGGACGGCGAGATAGAGATCGATCATGCTGCCGCCGCGGTTGCCGAGGCCGACCAGGCCGACCCGGACGGTGGAACGCCCTTCGAACGGCACTCCCACCATGGTGGCGCCCTGGCGCTTCGGCGTGGCCGTCTGCGCCTGTGCACCGGCGGCGGAATCGGCGCCGAGGGGTGTGGCGGCGGCTGCGGTGCCGCTGCCCAGACCGCCCAGTCCGAGCCCGGCACCGGCCACGCCGGCGGCGGTCGTCCACAGGACCGAACGACGGCTCATCGAGCCGTCGTCACCGTCCTCCGTACCGTGGTTCTGCTGTGCTGCGTCGTTCATCGATCCTCCAGGACGGGGGTCTGACGTGCGCGGCTTTTGCTTTGAACCTCGGTCATGACCTTGATAGTTGAGACTGCTGATACGCAAGGGGAGGGCTTGGACTCTCGAAACCGAAACCATGGACTTTTGTACGCGACTCACCGGGTGTCCCTGAGAACGCCGACCACCGGGCCCGGCGGATGTGGCCGGACCCGGTGGCCGGTTGCGTACGCGCTCGGGCGAGAGACGTGTCAGGGGCGCGTCGCCCACTCCAGTTCCATCAGGACCGAGCGGTACGCGCGCCCCGTAGCCCGGTCCATGCCGATCTCGCACATCCGGTTCGCGGAGAGATAGGCGTCGTACTCACGGGAGTTGACCTCGACCGCTTCCTTCGCCGTGGCCGACGCGGTCAGCTCCTTGTGCAGCATCCCGCGGTCGCCCGCGAACGCGCAGCACCCGGCGTCGTCCGGTACGACGACCTCCTCCGCACACGCCTCGGCGACTGTACGCAACTGCTCCACGTCGCCGAGATGCTGCATGGAGCACGTCGGGTGCAGCACCGCCGAGCCGGTCTTCCGCAGGATCGTCAGTTCCGGCAGCAGCTCGTCGGCTGCCCAGACGAGGGAGTCGACGACCGTCAGCTCCCGGTGCAACTCCCGGTTGTCCTCGGTGAGATAGGGCACCACCTCATGGGCGATGCCCAGCGTGCACGACGAGGCGTCGACGACCAGCGGCAGCCTTCCGCCCGCTGTCCAGCCCCAGGCGGCCTCCACGATGCGGTTGGCCATCACGGCGTTGCCCTCGTCGTAGCCCTTGGAATGCCAGATCGTCGAGCAGCAGGTACCCGCGACGTCCTCCGGGATCCATACCGGCTTTCCGGCGCGGGCCGAGACGGCGACGACGGCCTGCGGCAGCGACGGGCCACGGTGGCCTTCCGGACCGCCGAAGATACGGTTCACGCACGCCGGGTAGTAGACGGCGCTCGCCCCGACCCGCGAGGTGCGGGGCAGCTTGCGGGGCGCCGCGCCGGGGATCTCGGGCAGCCACTCGGGCACCAGATCGGGGCTTACGGCCTTGCGGGCGAGCCCGGTGACGGTTTCCAGCAGCCGGTCGCCGATCTTGTCGGCCGCGGCGACCGCGAGCCGCGCCGAGGTCTCCACCGCCTTGAAGTTCCTCGCGGTGAGTGCCGCGATCCGTTCCTCGCGCGGTGAGTGCCGCTGGTGGCGGAAGTCCTTCATCATGGCGCCGGTGTCGATGCCGACCGGGCAGGCGAGTTTACAGGTGGAGTCACCGGCGCAGGTGTCAACGGCGTCGTACCCGTACGCGTCGAGGAGCTCGGTCTCCACCGGCGAACCGCCGGGCTGGCGCATCATTTCCCGTCGCAGCACGATCCGTTGACGCGGGCTGGTGGTGAGGTCGTGACTGGGACAGGTGGGTTCGCAGAACCCGCACTCGATGCACGGGTCGGCGATCAGCTCGACCTCGGGAATGGTCTTCAGCCCGCGCAGATGGGCCTTCGGGTCACGGTCGAGGACGATCCGCGGCGCGAGCACCCCGTCGGGGTCGATGACCTGCTTCGTACGCCACATCAGCTCGGTCGCCTTCGGGCCCCACTCCAGTTCCAGGAAGGGCGTGATATTACGACCGGTGGCATGCTCCGCCTTGAGCGACCCGTCGAAGCGCTCCACGGTCAGCCGGCAGAAGTCGTCCATGAACGCGGCGTACCGGTCGACATCGGACGGCTTCGCCGCATCGAACGCGAGCAGGAAGTGCAGATTGCCGTGCGCGGCATGGCCTGCGACGGCGGCGTCGAAACCGTGCTCCGCCTGGAGCCGGAGGAGGGCTTCGCAGGCGCCGGCGAGCAGCGACGGCGGGACCGCGAAGTCCTCCGTGATCAAAGTCGTACCGGACGGGCGGGAGCCGCCGACCGCGGTGACGAACGCCTTCCGGGCCTTCCAGTAACCCGAGATGACCTTGGCCTCGCGGGTGAACTGATTGGTCACCGACGCGACCGGCGCGACAAGGTCCAGCCCCTCGACGACCGCGGCCGCCGCCTGCTCGTACGCCTCCTGCCCCGCCTCGTCCGGAGCCCGGAACTCCACCAGCAGCGCCGCCGTCTCCTTCGGCAGCTCGGCCCAGTCCGCGGGCACGCCCCGGACGCTCACCGACGCCCGCAGCGTGTTGCCGTCCATCAGCTCTACGGCGATCGCCCCCGCTTCGTTGAAGCGGGGCACGGCAGCGGCCGCGGCGGTCAGCGAGGGGAAGAAGAGCAGGGCGCTGGAGACCTTCCGGTCCAGCGGCAGCGTGTCGAAGACGACCTCGGAGATGAAACCGAAGGTGCCTTCAGATCCGACCATCAGTCCGCGCAGGATCTGTACGGGGGTCGAGCCGTCCAGGAACGCGTCGAGCCGGTAGCCGTTGGTGTTCTTGATCTCGTATTTGGCTCGGATCCGGGCGGTCAGTTCCGTGTCCGCCTCGATCTCCGCCTTCAGGGCCAGCAGCCCCTCGCACAGCTGTGGTTCGGCGTGGGTGAGCAGTTCGTCCGCCGCGGGGTCGGCCGTGTCGACGACCGTGCCGCTCGGCAGCACGAAAGTGAGCGAGGCGACGGTCCGGTACGAATTGCGGGTGGTGCCCGCCGTCATTCCGGAGGCGTTGTTGGCAACGACCCCGCCGATCGTGCACGCGATGGCGCTGGCCGGGTCGGGACCCAGCAGCCTGCCGTACCGGGCGAGGGTGGCATTGGCGCGCATGACTGTGGTCCCGGGGCGGATCCGGGCCCGCGCACCGTCGTCCAGCACCTCGATGCCCGCCCAGTGGTGCCGGACGTCGACGAGAATGTCCTCGCCCTGCGCCTGGCCGTTCAGACTGGTGCCCGCGGCCCGGAAGACGACTTCGCGGCCCTTGCCGTGCGCGTACGACAGGATCGCCGAGATGTCGTCGATGTCCTCCGGGACGACGACGACCTGCGGGACGAACCGGTAGGGGCTGGCGTCGGAGGCGTATTTCACCAGGTCGGAGACGGTCCACAACACCTTCTCCGGTCCGAGCAGCGCGGTCAGTTCGCCGCGCAGCGGCTCGGGCGTGCCCGCGGCCCGCACGTCGGGGACCCGGTCGGGGGACGGGGTGCGTGCCCCACCCGGGCGGAGGACTTCCGGCTTCGGTTCGAGCAGCGGCATGGCGATGGCCCCCTCGGTGGGTCGGTGCGTACTCCCACCTTTCTACAGCGAAGATTCACACCGCTCATGATCGGTGCAAGGCCTCGAGGCCGCCCGGCGAACCGGCCCGGCACGGGGCTGTGCCGACTCGCCCCGGCCCCCGGCACCATCCGAAGGCGGAGCCTCAGCAGCGACGCTCCGGCATTCCCGCGACCAGGGTGGACAGCAGCCCGCCCAGCACCGCGCGCTGATCGGCGGTCAAGGGAGCCAGGATCTCCTCCGCGGCCGCCCTCCGCGCGTCGCGCAGCGAGCGCAGCGTGGCGCGGCCCTCGTCGGTGATCTCGATCCGGACCACCCGGCGGCTGTCCGGGTCCGGGGCGCGGCGCACCCGGCCGCTCGCCTCCAACGCGTCGACCAGGCTGGTCACGGCGCGTGGCACGACATCGAGGCGCTGCGCGAGATCCGCCATCCGGGGCGGTCCGTCGTAGTGGGCGACCGTGCGCAGCAGCCGGAACTGGGCCGGCGTGATGCCGATCGGCTCCAGCTGGCGGCTCTGGATGCGCTGGAGCCGGCGGGTGAGCCGCAGCAGCTGCTCGGCCAGCAGGCCGTCGGGGTCGGGGGAGTCCATGGAGGGAACAGTATCAGGACGACGTTCATTGTGAGTATAGGTAACAATGAGCTATGCTCTCAAAGGTCGGACTGTCGCCTGCGGCCGTCTCCCTCCGTCACGCTTGTCGAAGGAGCCCATGAAACCCGACGAACCCACGTGGACACCCCCGCCCAGGGGCGGCGTGCGGCCGCCCGCCGAGCTGCGTCGCATCCTCCGCCTCTTCCACCCGTACCGCGGTCGGCTCGCGGTGGTCGGACTGCTCGTCGGCGCCTCGTCGCTGGTGTCGGTCGCCTCGCCGTTCCTGCTCCGCGAGATCCTCGACACGGCGATTCCCCAGGGGCGGACGGGGATGCTCTCGCTGCTCGCGCTCGGCATGATTCTCGCCGCCGTGATGAACAGCGTCTTCGGCGTCCTGCAGACCCTGATCTCCACCACCGTCGGCCAGCGCGTCATGCATGACCTGCGCACGTCCGTCTACGCCCAGCTGCAGAGGATGCCGCTCGCCTTCTTCACGAAGACCCGCACCGGCGAGGTGCAGTCCCGTATCGCCAATGACATCGGCGGCATGCAGGCCACCGTCACCTCCACCGCCACCTCGCTGGTCTCCAACCTGACGGCGGTCATCGCCACGGTCGTCGCCATGCTGGCGCTCGACTGGCGGCTCACTCTCGTCTCGCTCCTCCTGCTGCCGGTCTTCGTCTGGATCAGCCGCCGGGTCGGCCGCGAGCGCAAGAAGATCACCACCCAGCGCCAGAAGCAGATGGCCGCCATGGCGGCCACGGTCACCGAGTCCCTCTCCGTGAGCGGCATCCTGCTCGGCCGGACGATGGGCCGGGCGGACTCCCTCACCCAGGGCTTCGCCGACGAGTCCGAGCGCCTGGTCGACCTCGAAGTGCGCTCCAGCATGGCCGGGCGGTGGCGGATGTCGACGATCGGCATCGTCATGGCCGCCATGCCCGCCGTCATCTACTGGGCCGCGGGACTCGCCCTGCAGTTCGGCGGAGCCGCCATCTCCATCGGCACGCTCGTCGCCTTCGTCTCGCTCCAGCAGGGCCTCTTCCGGCCTGCGGTGAGCCTGCTCTCCACCGGGGTGCAGATGCAGACGTCCCTCGCACTCTTCCAGCGGATCTTCGAGTATCTCGACCTCAGGGTGGACATCACCGAGCCCGAGGAACCCGTCCAACTGGAGAAGATCCGCGGCGAGATCCGCTTCGAGGACGTGGACTTCAGTTACGACGAGAAGAGCGGCCCGACCCTCAGCGGTGTCGATGTCACCGTGCCGGCCGGCGGCAGCCTCGCCGTCGTCGGACCCACCGGTTCCGGCAAGTCCACGCTCAGCTACCTGGTGCCACGGCTGTACGACGTCACCGGTGGCCGGGTCACGCTCGACGGCGTCGACGTACGCGAACTGGACTTCGACACGCTCGCCCGGGCCGTCGGTGTGGTCTCCCAGGAGACGTACCTCTTCCACGCCTCCGTCGCCGAGAACCTGCGCTTCGCCAAGCCGGACGCGACGGATGCCGAGATCGAGGCGGCTGCCCGCGCGGCACAGATCCACGACCACATCGCCTCGCTGCCCGACGGCTACGACACCCTGGTCGGTGAGCGCGGTTACCGCTTCTCCGGCGGTGAGAAACAGCGGTTGGCCATCGCCCGCACCATCCTGCGCGATCCGCCCGTCCTGATCCTCGACGAGGCGACCAGCGCCCTCGACACCCGTACCGAATTCGCCGTACAGGAGGCGATCGACGCACTGTCCGCAGGGCGCACCACGATCACCATCGCTCATCGCCTCTCCACCGTTCGCGACGCGGACCAGATCGTCGTCCTCGACGGCGGCCGGACCGCCGAGCGCGGCAGCCACGAGGAGTTGCTCCAACAGGACGGCCGCTATGCCGCGCTTGTCCGCCGGGACACCCAACTTGCCCCCGTGACAAGCTGAGGACGCTTTACCGTGCCGCGCGCCGGGCGCAGCGCGGTGGTGAAGGCCCAGGCGGCCGAACATGGCATGACAGGGCTGCGGGAAGCGGTGGCGCTGGCCAAGGCCGGGCCGGCACAGCACTTCCGGCCCCACCCCCTACGCTCCTGACGTCCTGGGCGGGCTGCCGTCCACGCGGCCGACCATGAGCGGCGGGACGCCGAATCTCCCGACCACCCCCTCACCCGGGTCCGCCGCACCCTCGGCGCGATCGCGGAGACGGTCACCGTGGTACCCGAGTTCGCTGCCCTGCCCGAGTTCACCGGGCCGGGGAGCCGATGCTGAGACCGTACACGCGACGGCGCCGGGGCTGAGCAGAGGTCAGACGAGCCAACCCACGAAGTGGACGAGTCCGGCAAGCAGGTTGGTCAGGACGTTCATCAGGTGTATCTCCTCGTACATGGTGTATCTCCGGGACAGCGCAGTCGCGGTCTGCAGCCCGTTGTTTGCGCCCTGTAATCATCAGGTGCCGCAGGCGAGTTGAGCAACGATCGGCCATGCGATCACGCGTTCCAGCGAACATCCGATCCCCTGTTCGTGTGTTCTGTTCTCGCGGTGCGGAGCCGTGTCGTCCTCGGGCGATGTCACACCAGAGCGGCGGTGTGCTCGCCCCCGCGGCCGACGGCGTCGTCCGTGCCGGCCTTCAGCAGGTGCCTGATGGCACGCACCGCCGCTCGCCCTGCCCGATTGGCGCCGATGGTGCTCGCCGACGGCCCGTACCCGACCAGATGGACCCGCGGGTCCCGTACGGCCTGTGTGCCTTCGACCTGGATACCGCCGCCGGGCTCGCGCAGCCGCAACGGCGCGAGATGGTCGATGGCAGCACGGAACCCGGTCGCCCAGAGGATCACATCGGCGTCCACCGTCCGCCCGTCGTCCCACGCCACCCCGGTCGGAGTGATCCGGTCGAACATCGGCAGGCGGTCGAGCACTCCCTCTTCCCGGGCTCGCCGCACGGCGTCGGTGACCGGCAGCCCGGTCACACTCACCACGCTCTGCGGCGGCAGCCCCCGCCGTACGCGCTCCTCCACCAAGGCGACGGCGGCCCGCCCCTGGTCCTCGCCGAACGGCCCCTCCCGGAAGACCGGAGGCCGACGCGTCACCCAGAAGGTGTCCGCCGCCACCTCGGCGATCTCCATCAGATGCTGAGTGCCGGAGGCGCCGCCACCGACCACGACCACCCGCCGCCCGGCGAACTCCTGGGGCCCCGGATAGTTCGCGGTGTGCAGCTGACGCCCCCGGAAGGTCTCCTGGCCCGGGTAGCGCGGCCAGAACGGCCGGTCCCAGGTGCCGGTGGCATTGATCAGGGCGCGCGTGGCATACGCCCCCTCGGAGGTCTCGACGAGCAATCTCCCGCCGTCGCCCTCCCGTACCGCACTCACTTCCACGGGCCGGTGGACCCGCAGGTCGAAGGTGCGCTCGTACGCGTCGAAGTACTCGCCGATCACTTCGGACGACGGGCGGCTGTCGTCGGCGCCGGAGAGTTCCATGCCGGGCAGCGCATGCATGCCGTGGACCTTGCCGTACGTCAGTGAGGGCCACCGGAACTGCCAGGCGCCGCCCGGACGGGGCGCGTGGTCGAGCACGACGAAGTCGCGGTCGGGCTCCAGACCTGCGCGGTGCAGATGATAGGCGCCGGACAGACCAGCCTGTCCGGCGCCGATCACGACCACGTCCACTTCCCGTGCTGGCCCGACCCCAAAGTTGTTCACGCTTCTACCAACCCATTCGGGCTCGGGGATCTTCCCGGTCGGCGGCCCCGGCTATCAGCGGTGGCGCCCACCGGAGCGGACGCCGGGCACCCGTTCATGAAAGGCCCCCAGCAGCGGCGATGCTGGAACGGTCGACAAGCGCCGAGCGTCTCTGGGAGCTCGTGGAGGTTCGTGCGAGGATCGCGCGATGAACGATCTGACCTTCCGCCTCGCCGAGGATGCCGACCTCGCCACTCTCGTTCGCGTGCGTGACGATGCCGCCCGCTGGATGCTCGCCCAGGGCATCACCGGCCAGTGGCAGCCCGGCGAGCTGGATGAGGACCACTTCCGCCGGATCTTGGCGAGCGGCGGCGAAGTCTGGCTGGCCGAGGTTGACGACCGCGTGGCCGGGGCCTGGGAGTTGTGGTGGGAGGACGAGGAGGCCTGGGGACCGCAGCCGCCGGTGGCCGGCTACGTGCACCGGCTGATGGTGGACCGCAGCAGCGCGCTGCCCGGGACCGGGCGTCTGCTGCTGCAAGCCGCGGAACACCGCGTGGCCACCGCGGGGCGGGCGTTCGTACGTCTGGACTGCCTGGCCGGCAACGCACGCCTGAACGCCTACTACCTGGACGACGGCTACCGGGTCGTTGGCCATAAGGCGGGCAAGCCGCAGCCGGGCGGTACACCCAAGTCGTTCACACTTCTCGAGAAGACCTTGCGGGCAGGCCGCGAGGACGGTTGCTCAAGGTCAGTGCTCCACGCCACCTGACGTATCCATACCGGACGAGGTGTTGTTCACCAGTTGCCGCCACCGGTACCGCCGATCTCGGAACGTGGACGCGCCGTCTCGCGCCACGAGCGAGAAGATGGGGGCATGCCCGATGCCTTCAGCACCAGCGTTCTGCACATCACGACCGGTGGCGCCGAGACGGTCACCGACCTGACGGACGACTGCGTACGGTTTCTCACCCGCGCCGCCGTCGGCCGGGACGGCCTGCTCAACATTTTCGTGCCCCACGCCACCGCCGGAATCGCCATCCTGGAAACCGGGGCGGGCAGCGACGAGGACCTCCTCGCCACCCTCCACACACTGCTGCCCACGGATAACCGCTACCAGCACCGCCACGGCAGCCCCGGCCACGGCCGCGACCACGTCCTGCCGGCCCTGATCGCACCGCACGCCACATTGCCGGTGATCGACGGACGACTGGAACTGGGTACGTGGCAGTCGGTGTGCCTGGTCGACACGAACATGTCTAAAGACAACAGGCAGGTTCGTCTGAGCTTCCTCGGCTGACCAAGATCGTTCCCGAGGGTCGTGCCGCCAATTCTCCGTACCATGCGTGCGCGAACGGAGAGAAACTTGCACGGTACGGCCCTACATGCGATCGAACGTCCCTATGACGGATGCGGTAAGTGCCTGCTCGGAGTGCGGCGATTGTCGCGCGTGAAGTTGGCCACGTCTTCCCCTGAACGCCAGCGGGAGAACGTGCTCACCGCCGCCGCGTCCGTGGGCGCGCACATCATCGGCTGGGCTGACGACTGGGAGGTCTCGGGCGCCACCGACCCCGTGACCCGCCCGAAGCTGGGCCCCTGGCTCCGGGATGAGAGGGGTCCTTACGACGGTCTTGTCGCGGCCGCCGTGGACCGGCTGGGCCGCAACGTCGTCGACTGCCTGAATACCGGTTACAAGATGCGGGACGAGAAGAAGATGCTCGTCACGTACGGGCACGACGGTCCTTGGGAACTGGACGACCCGGCCGACGAGAACCGTTTCACCATGGAAGCCTGGGGCGCGCAGATGGAACTCCGCGCGATCCAACGCCGGAACCGCGACGCCACGATCAAGATCCGGGCGGTCGGCCGGCCGAAGGGCAAGCCGTCCTACGGCTTCCAGTACGTGCGAAAGGTGATGAGGGGCAAGGTCGACCACGTCGAACTGCACCCGCACGCTTCCGAGGTGATACGAGACGTCGCCCGTCGCATCCTGGCCGATCCCGAGAACGTCACGACCAGCAGTGAAGCGGCCCGCCTCAACCGTGCGGGCGAGGTGAGGTTCCCCCGAGATGCGGAGGATGTTGACAGAGGGTCAGATGGGCTCATGAGAGGAACATCGACCATGGCCGCACCCAGGAAATATCCGTTGGAGTTGCGTGAGCGTGCGGTGCGGATGTATCGCACCACCGAGCCGAAGCCGCAGATCAAGCGCCTCGCCATCGACCTCGGCGTGCATCCCGAGGCGCTGCGTGGCTGGATCCGCCAGGCCGAGGCGGACGCCGGCGAGCGCGACGACCGGCTGACCACTGACGAACGTGCCGAGCTCGCCGCGCTGCGCAAGGAGAACACCCAGCTCAAGCGGGCGAACGAGGTCCTGCGGACGGCTTCGGCTTTTTTCGCGGCGCAACTCGACCCGACCCGGCCCAGGTGACCGCGCTCGTTGACGAGCATCCCCACCTGGGAGTCGAGTGCGTACTTCGGGAACTGCACATCGCTTCCTCGACCTTCTACCGGTGGCGCCGACGTGAGAAGGAGCCGTGTGAACGGCAGCGCCGCGACGCGGAGCTGACCGAGCAGATCAGAACTCACGTCGACCACACGCGTGGGCCGCGGTTGAGGCGGCGTGGCGGAGCAGGTCCTCGGCGTCGGCCTCGGAGAGGGCGGACAGGCCGGCGCGGGTCAGCGCTCCGGTGTCGGACAGGCGGGCCAGGATCGCCGCCATGAAGGCGTCCCCGGCTCCGATGGTGTCGGGCCTCGTCAGGGGCTCCGCCGGTACCGACACTTCGCCGCCGGCGGGCAGGAAGGCGGTGCTGCCCTTGGGGCCCAAGGTCAGGAGCACGAGCCGGCCCTCGGCCGCCCGCGCGCGGCACTCGGTCTCGGTCGAGGAGGACGGCCATAGCTGCCGGGCGTCCTCGTCGCTGACCTTCAGGACGTCGGCGAGGGCGGCCAGACGCCGCAGCCGGACCCGGCTCTCGGCCGGCGCGAGGGTGCGGTCGGCGCGGACGTTGGGGTCGACCGCGAGGACCGAGTCCCGCGCGGCCGCCGTGGCGGTGGCGAGCACCGCGGCCGCGGCGGGGGACACGACGGCGGCGAGTCCGCCGACGTAGACCGCCTGGTAGCGGGCGAGGCCCTCCGTCCGGGACGTCACCTCGAACGTGGCGGTGTCCCGGAGGTGGAAGTGGTACCGCGTCCCGTGGGGGCCAGGATCCGCCATCGCGAGGGCGGTGGGCAGCGACGGGTGGGCGCAGAGCGCCAGGTCCACGCCGGCCGAGCGCAGCCGCTCCTCGTTCGCCCGGCCGAAGGCGTCGTCGCCGAGCGCCCCGGCGAAGACGGCCCGCCCGCCGAGCCGGGCGATCCCCGCCGCCACATTGGCCGGTGCGCCGCCGGGGCGCGGGCGCAGCACGCCGTTCTTCGCCGGTACGAGGTCGGTCAGCGCCTCGCCCATGACCAGCACCGGACCCGGGCCGGCGGACCGGGCACCGACTCCGTCGCCCCTCACGGCTGCACCACGATCTTGCGCCCGAGGCCGGCCTTGAAGCGGTCGAGGGCCCTGGGGTACTCCTCCAGCGGCAGCCGGTCGCTGATGAAGACGTCCGGGGCGAGGACGCCGGAGGCGAACAGGGCCGCCGCGCGCTCGAAGCTGTGCAGCACGGCCATCGAGCCGGTGATGGTGATCTCCTGGTTGTAGATCCGGTACGGCTCGATGACCACCCTCGCCGCGTAGTCGGCGACGCCGAACTGAAGGAACGTGCCGCCCTTGGCGACCCGCCCCAGTCCGTCCTGGATCGCGGCCGCGTTGCCCGTGGCGTCCACGACGACGTCCCAGCCGCCGGGCCGGTCGAACTCCTCCGGCGTGGCGGCGCTGCGCGTGACGCCCAACCGCGTGGCGGTCGACAGCCGTTCGGGGTTGATGTCGACGATGTCGACCGCCGTGGCCCCGGTGCGCTTGGCCAGCTCCAGCATCATCAGGCCCATCGTCCCGGAGCCGTAGATCAGGACCTCCGCGCCCAGGGTGCCGCGGAGCACGTCGTAGCCGCGTACCGCGCACGACAGCGGCTCGATGAGCGCGGCGTCGCGTACGTCGACGTGATCGGGCAGCCGGACGCAGTTGGCGACCGGGGCGCGCGCGTACTCGGCCGCGCCGCCCGGCTCGGTCACCCCGATCGCCGCCCACCGCTCGCAGAGGTTGCCGCGCCCGACCCGGCAGTACCGGCACTCGTGACACGGCAGCGACGGGTCCACCGCCACGCGGTCGCCGGCGCGGAGTTCCGTCACCTCCGCTCCGACGGCGACGACGACGCCCGCGAACTCGTGTCCCGGTACGAGGGGCAGGCTCGGTGCGAACTCGCCCTGCAGGATGTGCAGATCTGTGCCGCACAGACCGCACGCGGCGACCTCCACGACGACTTCACGGGGCCCCGGCGCGGGGTCCGGGACCGAGGCGACCGACACCTTGCCGGGCGCCTCGACGACTGCTGCCCTCATTTCACGGCTCCAAGGGAGAGGCCCTGGACGAGCTTGTCCTGGGCGGCGAAACCGGCGGCGAGCACCGGCAGGGACACGACGACGGAGGCGGCGCACAGCTGGGCGAGGAACAGGCCCTGGCTGGTGACGAATCCGGTCAGGAACACGGGGGCCGTCTGCGCGGTGACCCCGGTGAGCACGCGCGCGAACAGCATCTCGTTCCAGCTGAAGATGAAGCAGATCAGCGCGGTGGCCGCGATGCCGGGCGCGGCCACCGGGGCGACGATCCGGGTGAGGATCACGGGCAGCCTCGCCCCGTCGACCTGCGCCGCCTCGATCATGGAGACGGGCACGTCGGCGAGGAAGGACTGCATCATCCATACCGCGATCGGCAGGTTCATCGAGGTGTACAGGATGACCAGGAGCCAGATGTTGTCGAGCATCCCGGTGTTCTTCGCGAACAGGTAGATCGGCAGCAGGCCGGCCACCACTGGGAGCATCTTGGTGGAAAGGAAGAAGAACATCACGTCCGTCCACTTGCGCACGGGCCGGATGGACAGCGCGTAGGCGGCCGGCAGCGCGAGCACCAGGACCAGCAGGGTCGAGAAGACGCTTGCCGTCGTGGAGTTGATCAGCGACGGCCACGGGTTCGCGCCGCCGCCCGCGCCGAAGAACTCCCGGTAGCTGTCGAGGGTCAGCGCCGCGCCCAGCGAGGGCGGGTTGGTCGCCGCGTCCGGCTCGGAGTGCAGCGAGGTGAGCAGCATCCACAGGACCGGCAGGCAGAAGAGGACCCCGACGGTCCAGGCCAGCAGGGCCAGCCCGGCCGAGCGGCGCCGGGCCCTGCGGGCACCGGCGGCAGAAGCGGTGGCTACGGTGCTCATCCGCGGCTCGCCTCCTCGTTGAACAGGGACGACACCACGCGCAGCGCGAACGTCGCGATGATGATCGTGCCGATGACGACGAGCACGCCGGCCGCGGAGGCCAGTCCATACTCGTGTGCCTGGTAGAAGGTCTGGTAGATCGTGTACGGGAGATTGGCGGTGCCGAGCCCGCCGGAGGTCAGGGTGAAGACGGCGTCGAAGTTCTGCACGATGTAGATCGAGCCGAGCAGCACGCCCAGTTCGAGGTAGCGGCGCAGATGCGGCAGCGTCACGTAGCGGAAGAGCTGCCAGTCCGAGGCTCCGTCGAGCCGCGCCGCCTCCATCACGTCCGGCGGCCGGGACTGCAGTCCGGCGAGCAGGATCAGCATCATGAACGGGGTCCACTGCCACACCAGGGCGCCCTCGACGGCGAGCAGCGGGGAGTCGGAGATCCAGTCCGACTGGGCCGGCGTGTCGTCGCCGAACAGTCCCGCCAGCCAGGCCCAGACGCCGTTGAGCAGGCCGTACTCGGGGTTGTAGAGGACGTGCTTCCACAGAAGCGCCGCCGAGACGGGGACGAGCAGGAACGGGGTGATCAGCAGGGTGCGGACGAACCCCCGGCCGCGGAAGGTCCGGTCCATGAGCAGGGCGAGCAGCAGGCCGAGGAGCACGGAGGCGATCACGACCGTCGCGGTGAGCAGCACGGTCGTCAGCACCGACTCGCGCAGCGCGGGATCGGTGGCGACGGTCCGGTAGTTGTCGAACCAGGCGAACGAGCGGGCGTCCGGGTTCAGGGAGTTCCAGTCGAACACGGAGATCACGAGCGTGGCGACGAAGGGCAGCTGGGTCACCGCGACGAGGAACACGAGGGCGGGCAGCAAAGGCGCCCGCGTCGCCCAGGCCCGGGCGCCGCCCGGGCGACGCGTCCTGCTCGTGTGCCCGGCGCCGCCTCTCCGTTCGGTGACGGCGCGCGGGGAGGAGCCGACCGTGGCGGTCACCGGTACTCCTTCCCGACCTTCTCGGCCAGGATCTGGCTCTTGCGCAGGGCCTCGTCGACGGACTGGCGTCCCGCGATGGCGGCGCTGATCTCCTGCGACACCTTGGTGCCCAGGTCGGTGAACTCCGGTATGCCGACGAACTGGATGCCGGGCGCCGGGCGCTCCTGCACCCCGGGGTTCTCCGGCTGGGCGGAGCCGATCGCGGCGAGGGTGACCTCGGAGAATGCCTTGGCCTCCGCCACGTAGGCGGGGTTGCGGTACGTCGAAGTCCGCTTGCCCGCAGGCACGTTGGCCCAGCCGATCTCCTTGCCGACCAGCTCCTCGTACTTCTTGCTCGACGCCCAGGAGATGAACTTCCAGGCGCTGTCGGACTTCTTGGACGCCTTCTGGATGCCCCAGGCCCAGGTGTAGAGCCAGCCCGAGCTCTTCGTCCGCTCGACCGGGGCCTGGACGTACCCGATCTTGCCCTTGACCGGCGAGTTCGCCGCCTCCAGGGAGCCCGCCGCGGCGGTGGCGTCGTACCACATGGCCGACTTGCCCTGGGTGAGGTTGTTGAGACACTCGGCGTAGCCCGCCTGCGCGGCGCCGGCCTCGCCGTGCTTGCGCACCAGGTCGACGTAGAAGGTGGTGGCCTTCTTGAACTCGGGTGCGGTGAGCCGGGCCTTCCAGTCCTTGGTGAACCAGGTGCCGCCCATGGTGTTGACGACGGTGGTGAGCGGCGCCATGACCTCGCCCCAGCCGGGCAGTCCACGCAGACAGATGCCCTTCATGCCCGGTCTGGCGCGGTCCGCTTTGGCGGCGAGGTCGGCGACCTGCTGCCAGGTGGGGCGATCGGGCATCGTCAGGCCCTTCTCGGCGAAGACGTCCTTGCGGTACATCAGGAAGGACGACTCCCCGTAGAACGGCTCGGCGTAGAGCTTGCCGTCGGCGGCGGTGAGGGACTTGGTGAGCGGCGCGAGGACGTCCTGCTGGTCGAACGCGGTGTCCTTGGCGACGTACTCGTCGAGCGGGTGCAGCCAGTCGTTCTTCGCGTAGATCGGCACCTCGTAGTTGCTGATCGTGGCGACGTCGTACTGACCGGCCTGGTTGGCGAAGTCCTGGCTGATCTTGTCGCGTACGTCGTTCTCCGGCAGCACGGTGAAGTTGACCTCGATGCCGGTTTCCTTGGTGAAGTGCTTCGCCGTGAGCTTTTGCAGCTCGGTCATCTGCGGGTTGTTCACCATGAGGACGTTGACGGCGTCGCCGTCGGACGAGGCCGTGCTGCCGCCCGCGCCGGTGCACGCGGCGAGCAGGACGGTGGCCGCGGCGGCCGCCGCGAGACGGACCGGGGTGACATGGCGGTGCTTGACGTCTGACATGACGCCTCCTGCGGTGTCGGGTTTGTGCGGGTGGATGGTTGCCGTGCGTGCGCACACGGACGAGGCCGTTGCGTGTACACACGGACGAGTCGCCGTGCGTTCACACACGGATGACCTGGGGACCGAGCAGCGTGTACCGCTGTGCCTCGGCTGCTTGCAGGCCGGTGTCCGTCACGATCGCCTCGATGTCGCGGACATCGGCGAAGCGGCAGAAGCTCACGGCTCCGAACTTGGTGTGGGCCCCGACGAACACCCGCCGCCGGGAGCCGCGTACGGCCTGGCTCTTGACCTCGCTCACGGCCGGATCGGGCGTGGTGAGCCCGTGCTCGCGGGAGATGCCGTTGGCGCCGACGTACGCCAAGTCGATGACGAGGCCGGCGAGCATCCGCGAGGCCCAGTGGTCGACCGTGGCCAGGGTCGAGGGCCGTACCCGGCCACCGAGCAGCAGGACGGTGATGCGCTCGGCGTCCGTCAGGGAGTGGGCGACCGTCAACGAGGCGGTGACGACGGTCAGCGGCCGGTCGCGCGGGAGCGCCTCGGCGATCAGCTGCGGGGTGAAGCCCTCGTCGACGAAGACCGTCTCCGCCTCCCCGAGCAGTCGCACGGCGGCCGCGGCGATCCGGGTCTTCTGCGGCACGTTGCGCGTGGTGCGCTCGATGAGCGTGGACTCGAAGCCCGCGCTCTCCACGGGCCGGGCGCCGCCATGGTTCCGGCGGACCAGGCCCTCGCGCTCCAGCACGTTGAGGTCGCGCCGGATCGTCTCTCTCGCGACGGCGAACTCCGCCGCCAGATCGGACACTTCGACCGAACCCGAGTTTCTGGTGATGCGCAGGATCCTCCGCCGGCGTTCCTGGGTGTCCACGCCTCGCCTCACCTTCCGACAGGCTTGCAGCGGATGCCCGTTCGGGCCTGTGGGTTGTTTGTACAGGCAGCGCGACGCAGGTGACCAGGTTGTTCACCGTGGGGATACTGCCCGTTCATGCCCGAATCCACGGCACCGCTCGTGCTGATCAGGGGCTCTGCGAGGACGCTCGCGGGCGGCGCCGATGCCCGTCTGCCGGGCCGGGCGCGCCCATTGGCTGCCCGTTCGCAGGGGGTGGGATCCCGCGACGACGGGATCGAGTTCCCGCGATCAAGGCATGTTCATGACGTCACGGGGGGCACATGATGGATCACGCTGGGCCGTCGGGGCGTCCAGCGAGGCCCCGGACGCCCACCCGGGGTCTCCCCAGCGTCGAATGGTGAAAGCGTGACAGCCGAGGACCGTCGTCATGTGATTCTCACGGCGGCACGCCGTGAGGGCGCGGTGGAAGTCGTCTCACTGGCAAGGCAGTTGGCCGTCTCCCAGGAGACCGTGCGCAGGGATCTTCGAGTCCTGGAGGAGCACGGACTGCTCCGCCGCACGCACGGCGGCGCCTATCCGGTGGAGAGCGCCGGCTTCGAGACGACCCTGGAGACGCGGACGTCGCGGTACGTGCCGCAGAAGGTCCGGATCGCCCGCGCCGCCGCGGAGCTGCTGGGCGAGGCCGAGACGGTCTTCGTCGACGAGGGCTTCACCCCGCAGCTGATCGCCGAGGCGCTGCCGGCGGACCGCCCCCTGACCGTGATCACCGCCTCCCTCACGACGGCGTCCGTGATGGCCGTCCGCGACAGCGTGCAGGTCCTGCTCCTCGGCGGCCGGGTACGGGGCTGCACGCTGGCCACCGTGAACCACTGGACGACGTCCATGCTCGCCGGGTTCGTCGTGGATCTGGCGTACGTCGGGGCGAACGGGATCTCGCGCGAGCACGGGCTCACCACGCCCGACCCCGCGGTGTGCGAGGTGAAGGCGCAAGCGGTGCGATCCGCGCGCCGACGGGTCTTCTCCGGGGTCCACACCAAGTTCGGGGCGGTGAGTTTCTGCCGGTTCGCCGAGGTGCGGGAGTTTGAGACGATCGTGACGGACACCTCCCTGCCGGCGGCCGAGGCGCAGCGGTACTCGTTGCTGGGCCCGCAGGTGATCCGGGTGTAGCACGCCCGTCTCACGGCGGGCCGTCCGGCCTCGGCTCGATCTCCCATGGCTCGACCGTGCCCATCAGGTCGACGAGGTCCGCGTGGCCCAGGGTCTCGGCCAGGCAGGCCGGACAGCCCGCCAGATGTCTCTCGACGGCCTCCCGGCCGGCCCGGTCCAGCGCGCCGAGCGCATAGACCGTCAGTTCGACGCGCGCCTGTGCGCACTCCACCCTCGGCACCTCCTCGTGTGCGTCCCACCCTCGGCGCTCGGCTTCCCCCGCGCCGACCGGGTCGACGGACGAACGCCCGGCATGGTTCACGTGACACGCCGCGGACACCGGTGAACCGGTTCCGCGCGCCGTCCGTCGACCCGGGCGCAGTCCCTCCACCCCAACACACTCCTGGAGAGAGCCATGACGCGCAAACAGGCGCTGAGGTGGTCCCTGGTGTCGCTGATCGCGGTACTGGCCGTCGCCCTGACCTTCTTCCTCGTCGACCTGGGCGGCACCACCGGCGCGGCGAGCGAGAAGTCCCCCACTGCCCGCGGCACCCAGCCTCCCAACAAGATGCAGGCCGTGGGCGTCTGGCCGCTCGACGGCGGCGAGGGAGCGGCGGTGAAGGACTCCGCGGGCAAGTACGACGCCAAGCTGCTCGGCGGCGCCACCTGGGGCAAGGGCGAAGGCGGCGGCGTCCTCGAACTCGACGGCCACCGCGGCTTCGTGGACGTCGGCACCCGCGTGCTCGACGTCTCCAAGGACTACACCGTCGCGGCCTGGGTCCGGATGGACGCGCCGGGCTTCCGGACCGCGGTCTCCCTGGACGGTCCCGACGCCAGCGTCTTCTTCCTGCAGTACGTGGCCGACGACAAGCGCTTCTCGTTCAGCTTCATCAACGCCCGCGCCCTCGCCCAGACGGTGGGCGAACCCGAACTGGGGCGTTGGTACCACCTCGCGGGCAGTTACGACCAGGCCGCCGGCACCCTGCGCGTCTACGTCGACGGCAAGCTCGCGGGCATGTCCCAAGCGCGCAACGTTACGCCGCCCGCGGAGAATCTCGTCATCGGCCGCGGCAGGTCCTCCGGCCGGCAGGCCGACTTCTGGGACGGCGGCCTGGCCGACGTCCGCGTGTTCAACCGGCTGCTGACCGACGGCGAGGTCGCCTCGCTGGCCGCCGAGCGGCCGAACGGCGCCTCCTGAGGCGTCCGGCCGCGGCGCGGGCGGCACGTCCGCTTACGGGCCCGCCCTGGGCGGGGGCGGGCCCCAAGCGGAGGTCCGGGTAGGCCGAAACGGGCGGCACCCGCCCGCGCCCGACGAGGAATCCGCAGGTCAGCAAGGGTACGGCCGGGCCGCAAAACGCTCGTACTCGGTCTCGAAGTCCCCGGTCACGGGCCCGATCGGGCCGCCCGGATGCCCGTAGAACAGGGGCAGTGCCGGAAGAGAGAGGGCAGGGCGCCACGGGGCGCGGCGCCGGCGAAGAGAGCGGAGGGACCACCCGTGCAGCAGTCACTCCTGGCCGACCCGGCGGCACGAAGCGAGCGCCCCGAGGCCGCCGACGCGTTCCTGCGGGCTCTGTACGAGCGGCACGGCCACGTGCTCGTACGCTTCGCCGCGCGCCTGCTCGGCGGTGACACGCATCGCGCGGAGGACGTGCTGCAGGAGGCGGCGATCCGCGCCTGGCAGCACGCCCGTTCGCTGGACCCGACGGCCGAGGAGATACGGCCCTGGCTGTTCGCCGTCATACGCAATCTGGTCATCGACGGCTACCGGGCCGGGCAGGCACGGCCGGCGGAGGTCGCCGACCGCGCGCTGGAACAGGCGTCCGTCCCCGACGGCGTCGACCGGGCCCTGACCATGCAGATCGTGCTCGAGTCCATGCGGACGCTCGCCCCGTACCAGCGCGAGGTGCTGCTGCACGTCCACTACCTGGGCCGCAGCGTCAACCAGACGGCCGAGCTGCTCGGGGTGCCGCCGGGCACCGTCAAGTCCCGTACGTACTACGCGATGCGCGCGCTGCGCGAGGCACTGGCCGCGCGCGGGCTGGGCGCCGGCCCCGGGTGAGGCGCCCTCGCCTCGCCCGGGGCGTCCGGCTCCCGCGGACGGTCAGCCCATGCGACCCGTGTGGACGTCGATCTTCAGCCCCAGCGGACCCGTGTCCAGGGCCCCGTCCGAGGTGACCTCGAAACGCCAGCCCGCGTCGGCCACGTCGCCGATGACAAGCAGGGCGTCCGAGGCGCGCAGCCGGCCCAGGGCCGCCTGCTCGTGACGGAAGTTCGCCGCGTCGAGCACGAACAGGCGCGGCGTGCGGCCGGCGACGCTCACCGGCCCGCCGCCCACGATCTGCAGGTAGATCTGCGTCACGGCGGGATCGCCGGGGGCCCCGCCCGCGGCGGCGGCCGACTCGCCGCCGGACAGCGCCTCCTCCAGCGTCGCCACCGTGTGCAGCCGGGCGGAGTGCAGACCCAGTCCGCCCGTCAGCTCGGACGTGGCGGCCGAGCCGACCAGCGTCACCTCGGCCAGCCGCCCCACGGGGCCGGTGATCAGCTCGGCGACCAGGGCGCCCACGAAGCCCCGTACGTCGGCGGCTTCGCCGGTGACCGCCGTCGGAGCGGAGGAGCGCGACAGGTCCACGAGGACGCGCTCGCCGTCCTCGATCCCGATGGTGACGGCGAGCGAGAAGGGCTGACCCACCAAGGGCCCGCCGCCGGCGCGGTCGAGGCCCGCCGGTTCGGCCCGCCACTCGTCGCCGGCCTCGTCGGCCGCCCACGACTCGGGGGCGTCGCGGTCGGCCGTGGCGAGCCGCAGCCCGAGCCGCTGTCCGGAGTACACCACGGCGTACACGTCCGGCAGGGCCCGCCCCGCGCGGGCGCAGTCCTCGGTGAGCCGGCGCAGTCCGAGGTCGATCACGTCGAGGGCGGCCCGCCCGGTGACGTCGGGCGTGGCCCGCCTGCGCGCGGGCGCGGCGCTCCTGCCGCGCAGTTCTGTGATGACCAGGGCGGCGACGGCACCGGCGAGGGCCACGCCGAGCGCTACGGCCAGGACGGAGGACGCGTTCATGTGACCACCTACGTGAGTTGGAAGACATCGGGGGCTTCGAGCACGGCGCCGACAGACAGGCGGCACGTCGGCCTACGGGCCCCGTGGCGAGACGGTTCACGGCGGACGCGCCGACGGGTGTGCGCCGTCCGGTGAACCGGTCCGTGCCCGCGTCCGTAGGGCCCATCGGCGTACGCCAGGGGCGCGAGCCGCATCGTGCGTCACCGCCGCGTCCCGTGTCCCGGTCCGGTTTGCCCGTACCTGCTGGAGGCCTTCGTGTCCTTGATATTCACCGTGGTCGTCGACGGCGCGGACGCCTTCGACGTCCACCTCGACGCCGACCCCGACTCCCCTGTGAGCGCCGTCGTCGAGGCGCTCGCCGAGACCACCGGCGCCCCGCTGCCGCTGGAAGGCTCCGGCCTGTACGTCGACGGGGTCGAGCTCGACGCCGACCAGGCGCTGCGCGACTCGCCGCTGCGCGACGCCGCCGTGGTCGGCCTCGGCAGGCCCGTGCCCGCGCCGGGGGCGGAACCCGGCGGACTGGTCGAGATCCGCACGGTCGGCGGGCCCGGGGCCGGCGCCGTGCACCGCCTCGACATCGGGGACTACCGGCTGGGCCTCAGCGCCGCCGGCGATCCTCAGGTCCTGCGCGGCACACCCGCCGGCGCCCTCGCCGCCCTGCGTGTGGGCCCCGGCGGGCGCTGCGTGCTGGCGCCGCTCAAGGACGGTCACGGACTGCGCGTGGACCGCGAAGAGGTCGACGGCGAGCGGTCCTGGCCGATCGGCGGTCAGCTGGAGATCGGCTCCTGCCTGCTCGAACTGGGCCGCCCCGAGGCGCCCGACGCCGCCGTGCAGCGCTCCGAGGACGGCTCGGGCCTGGACTACAACAGGCCGCCGCGGCTGCTTCCGCCGGAGACGGAGACCCGGTTCCGGCTCCCGGTACCGCCGGCGCCGGAGCCCAGGCGGCCGCTGCCCTACTTCGCGGCGATCATGCCGCTGGTGGCGGCCGCGGCGGGCGTGTTCATCTTCGGCAGGCTGAGCTTCCTGCTGTTCGGGCTGCTCTCGCCCGTGGCGATCATCGGCAACTACCTCGTCAGCCGCCGCTCCGGCAAGGAGACGTACGCGGAGCAGGTCGCGAAGTACGAGGAGAAGAAGGCTCGGATCGAGAAAGAGGCCGACGACGCCCTCGTCGCCGAGCGCACCGCGCGCCGCCGCGGCTTCCCCGACCCGGCGCTGGTCCTGCTCACCGCCGTCGGTCCGCGACACCGGCTGTGGGAGCGGCGCACCGAGGACGGCGACTTCCTCGAACTGCGGGTCGGCACCGCCGACCAGCCATCGGAGGTGAAGCTGGAGGACCCCACCAAGGACGAGCACCGGCGCCATGACCCGCGTACGTCGTACGATGTCCCGGTCACCGTCGCGCTGCGCGAGCACAAGGTCCTCGGCGTCGCCGGCGACGGCCCGGTCGCCCGTGCGGCGGCCCGCTGGCTGCTCGCTCAGGCCGCCGTCCTGCACAGCCCGAACGACCTGCGTATCCATCTGCTCAGCGGCCAGCAGGGCGAGCACGCCTGGGCGTGGCTGCGCTGGCTGCCGCACGTGCGCCGCCCCTCCGGGGACACGGTCGCCGACATCGGCACGGACACCGAGACCGCGGCCCGGCGGGTCGCCGAGCTGACCGGGCTCATCGCGGCGCGCGCCGCCGCCGCTCGGGACCGGCGCGCGGTGGCCCAGCGCGAACCGGACGTCCTGGTGGTCCTCGACGGAGCCCGGCGGCTGCGCTCGCTGCCCGGCGTGGTGCAGATCCTGCGGGACGGACCGGCCGTGGGCGTGTACGCCATCTGTCTCGACGCGGAGGAGCGGCTGCTGCCCGAGGAGTGCCAGGCGGTCGTCGTGGAGCGGTCCGACGGCCGGCTGCGGGTCGGACTGACCCGCTCGGCCACCCTGGAGGAGGTGCGGCCGGACGCGGTGACCGCGGACTGGTGCCGCTCGGTGGCCCGCGCGCTCGGCCCGATGCGGGACACCGGCGGGGCCGGCGAGGACGCGGCCGTGCTGCCCTCCGCCGCCCGGCTGCTCGCCGTACTCGCCCTGGACCCGCCCACGGCGGACGTGGTCACGGCCCGCTGGAAGGCCGGCGGGCGCACCACGTCGACGGTCGTCGGAGTCTCCCTGGACGGCGCGTTCGCCCTCGACCTGCGACGGGACGGGCCGCACGGACTGATCGCCGGCACCACCGGCGCGGGCAAGTCGGAGCTGTTGCAGACGATCGTCGCCTCGCTCGCCGTCGCCAACCGGCCGGACGCCATGACCTTTGTCCTGGTCGACTACAAGGGCGGCTCGGCCTTCAAGGACTGTGTGTCCCTGCCGCACACCGTCGGCATGGTGACCGACCTCGACGCCCACCTCGTCGAGCGGGCGCTGACCTCGCTCACCGCCGAGCTGCGGCGGCGCGAGCACATCCTCGCCGACGCCGGGGCGAAGGACATCGAGGACTACGTCGACCTGCTGCGCCGCGAGCCGCGGGCGGGCCGCGATCCGATGCCCCGCCTGGTCATCGTCATCGACGAGTTCGCGTCGATGGTCCGCGACCTGCCCGACTTCGTCACCGGCCTGGTCAACATCGCGCAGCGCGGCCGTTCCCTCGGCATCCACCTCATCCTCGCCACCCAGCGCCCCAGCGGCGTGGTCTCACCCGAGATCCGCGCCAACACCAACCTGCGGATCGCCCTGCGGGTCACGGACGCCGGGGAGAGCCAGGACGTGCTCACCTCGCCCGAGGCGGCGGGCATCTCCAAGTCCACGCCGGGACGGGCGTACGTGCGTCTGGGCCAGTCCTCGTTGGTGCCGTTCCAGGCGGGCCGGGTCGGCGGGCGCAGGCCGGGGACGGCCGCGACGTCGGCCCCCGCCCCGTGGGTCGTGCCGCTCGGCTGGGACCAGCTGGGCCGACCGCTGCCCGCCCGGCCGCGTGCCGCGCGGCAGGGCTCCGACGACGCGATCACCGACCTCGCCGACCTGGTCGAGGCGGTTCGCGGGGCGAACACAGAGCTCTCCATTCCGGCGCAGCACTGCCCCTGGCTCCCGGCTCTGCCGACCCGGCTGCTCCTTCAGGACCTGCCGCCCGTCGAGCCGGGCGACTACGACCTCGCGCCCGTGCCGTACGCGCTGATCGACCTGCCCGAGGCGCAGGCGCAGCGCCCGCTCACCCTGGATCTGGCGACGCTGGGGCATCTGCACATCGCCGGTTCGCCCCGGGCCGGACGCTCCCAGGCGCTGCGCACCCTCGCGGGCGCCCTGGCCCGCGCCCATTCCAGCACCGACGTGCACCTGTACGGCATCGACTGCGGCAATGGCGCCCTGCTGGCCCTGGAAGCCCTGCCGCACTGCGGGGCCGTCGCCCAGCGCAGCCGGCCCGAGCGCGTCGCCCGGCTCCTCGACCGGCTCGTCCAGGAAGTCGCCCGTCGTCAGGAACTGTTGGCCGCCCGGGGCGCCGGCGGGCTGCCGGAGCTCCGCCGGTCCCTGGAGCCGCAGGACCGCCCGCCGCACCTGATGCTGCTGCTCGACCGCTGGGAGGTGTTCGAGAAGACACTCGGCGAGTACGACGGCGGCAACCTGCTCACCGCGGTGCAGGGACTGCTCCGGGACGGCGCGAGCGTGGGCGTGCACGTGGTGCTGGCGGGCGACCGCTCGCTGTTCTCCAGTCGGCTCAGTTCCACCACCGAGGACAAGCTGGTGCTCCGGCTCAACGACAAGGCCGAGTACAGCTTCGTCGGCATCCCGGCCCGTACCGTCCCCGACGACGTCCCCTCGGGGCGGGCGCTGCGGGCCGTCGACAAGGCCGAGCTTCAGATCGGGCTGCTGTGCGCGGACGACAGCGGTGCGGCGCAGGCCGCCGCGCTGCAGGACATCGGTGCCGCCTGCCGTGAGCGCGACACCGAAGTCCCCGCCTCCGCACGCCCGTTCAGGATCGACGAGCTGCCCGACCGGCTCTCCGCGGAGGAGGCGAGGCCGTACGCCCCGGAGCGGCGGCCCAGCGCGCTGTGGGCGCTGGCGGCGGTCGGCGGCGACGAACTCGTCGGTCTGGGACCGGATCTGACGGTCACTCCGACGTTCCTCGTCGGCGGTCCGCAGCGCTCGGGCCGCAGCACCGCGCTGCTGACGATGGCCCGGTCGCTGCTCGACGGGGGAACGCCGCTGGTGCTCGCCGCGCCGCGCCGCTCACCGCTGCGCGAACTCGCAGGCGTCGACGGGGTGCTGGCGCTCTTCGAGGGGCCGGACATCGAGCACGACGCCCTGGAGGAGGCCCTCGCCCTGGCGAGCGACGGCGTGGTGGTCGTGATCGACGACGCGGATCTGCTGCTGCAGACGCAGGCGGAGCCGGTGCTGAACCGGATCGCGCGCACCGGCGCGGAGGTGGGCCAGGGCCTGATCGCGGCGGGCGAGACCGACCGGCTGGTCGCGGGCTTCTCGGGCTGGCACACGGATCTGCGGCGCAACCGGCAGGGACTGCTCATCTCCCCGCAGAACATGGGCGACGGCGAGCTGATCGGCATCAGGTTCCCGCGCAGCAGGCTCGGCGCGGGCCGGCCCGGCCGGGGCATGCTGCACCTGGGCGACGGGGTGGTGCGGACGGTGCAGGTGCCGGAGACCGTCGTGGCGGACTTCCCGCGCCGTACTCCGTAACCCCGAACAGCACTTCGCCCCGTCGGCCCGAGGAAGCCGGCGGGGCGAGGTGTGTGCGGCCCGTTACGGCCGCAGCGGCGTGGTGGGCGGGGGGTTCTGGTTCGTGTTGCCCACCAGGGGGTTGCCGTGCGCCACCGAACCGGGCGCGTGGCCGGCCGTGGCGATCGGTGCGTAGAAAGAGCCGATGAGCGCGGTACTGGCGCCGATGGCACCGGGGATGTTGCCCCGGGCGGCGTTGCCCATGTTGGCCAGCCACTGGCCGAGCGACGACGTGTTCACCCCGGCGACGTTCTTGAAGACGGTGGCGAGCTCGTCCGCGAGGTTGGGCAGCCCGGGAGGCACCGGCGTGGAGGGCGCCGGCGACGGAGGCCGTGTCCCGCCCACCGAGGGCGGGGGCGAGCCGACCGACGGCCGGGGAGTCCCGCTCGGAGTCCCCGACGGGGTCCCAGGCCGGGTCCCCTCTGGGGTGCGCGGGGGCGACTGGGGCGGCGTGAAGAAGTCGTCGGAGGAGGGACGTGGCGAGTTGGGCGGGGTGGCGGAGCCGTCGGACGAGGGCCGTGGCGAGGTCGGCGGCGTCCTGAAGTCGTCCGCCGACGAACCGCTCGAGGACGGCGGCCTGCTGGGCGGCGGGCTGCCCGGTGGGGTGTGGGAGCTGCCCGGCCGCGGCGGGGTGCCCGGTGGGGTGCCGGGCGGCGTGTGGGAACTGCCCGGCCGCGGCGGGGTGCCCGGTGGGGTGCCGGGCCGTGCGCCGCCGGCTCCCTTCAGCCACGGCCCGAACGTCTTCCCGAGCCCGTTGAGGAGCGAGTACCCGCCGAAGGCCGTGCCCACGACGCCGAGGACGATGCCGAGGACGTCCCAGTTGCCGGCGACCACGCCTCTTGTGATGTTGATGCTGAGCGGCACCAGCCCGGTCAGCAGGCTGAGTCCGCCCAGGAGCAGACCGAGGCCCTGGAGGCCGGGGACGAGGAAGGACAGCACGCCGAGGATCGCGCTGAAGATGCCGAAGGCCGAGCCGATCTTGTCCCAGAGCTTGTTCCAGAAGTTCTTCTGCCGGACCGCGTCGTCCTCGGCGACTCCCATGGCGGTCGCGGCGGTGCCCGCGTCGGCGATCCGGGCGTCCCAGGCCTGCGTGGCGAGCAGTCTGGCCGCGTCGAGTTCGCTCTGGGCGGTGGCCACGGCACCGTCGGCGGAGGAGACGGCCCTCCTGGCGTCGTTCAGGGCGCGGGTGCGCTCGCCCTGAGCCGCCTTGTCGTCGTCGGGCGGCCGGGGGCCGTTGTCGAGAGTGGTCAGCGCCGCCGAGGCGGCGGCGGCCGTCGCGACGGCCCCGTCGAGGCGGGTCTTCGCGTCCCGCCCGTCCCGAAGGGCCCGGTCGGCGTCCCGCTGATGGTCCCTCAGCAGCGGGACGTAGTCCCCGATGGCCTTGGCGGCCTTGTCGTACGAGTCACGCAGGGCGCCCACCTGCGTGGGCAGCTCCTTGCCGATGACCTCCTTCAGTTTGGACATGGCCTTGCCCGAGCCGAGGTTCGAGTCCTTGATGCGCCGGATCACGTCGAAGGCGGACTCGGCCTCGTCGGAGACCCTCTGGTATTCGTCGGCGAGCTTCCTGAGGATCTCCGGGTTGCCGGGGGTCGGATCCTCCGTCAGCCCCAGCACCTCCCAGTCGCTCGCGGGTGGTCTGACCATTGCATGGACCTCGCTTCCCTCTGCGGTTCTTACAGAAGGCCAGGAACGGACGTCAGGACACGAACCGGACGGAGCCGGCGATCGCGTCGAACACGTCGAAGAACGCCGTCGTCAGGCTCAGGTTGGGGGTGGCGCTGGACACCACCAGGGAGCCCCGGCTGCCCGGCACCGGGATGACGGTGTGCATGGTGGCCATGCGGACCACGCTGCCGCCAGCGAAGCCGACGTCCTCGATCCGGGTCACCCGGCCGACCGTTCCGAGCTCCGGCAGCTCGCGCGTCTCGACCCGGTTGGCCTCGGTGCCGCGGCCCAGCGCGATCTTGTCGTTCTCCAGGGCGACGGGCGCCAAGAGTTCGGCGAGATCGGCGGGACCGTCCTCGGGCGGCATGACGCGCAGTACCACCGTGGTGGCCATGATCGAGGAACGGTCGGGCAGGAAGGCAACCATGCCCGCCGCCCTGAGCGCGCCCTGCCCGTGGGCCTCGCGCGCGACCTTCCTGCCGTGGCGGACGAGCCGGTCGAGCAGCTCGCGGTCCACGTCGTGGCCCCGTGCCTGTTCACGCACCCGCCGCCCGATCGACGCGTCCCGCGTCGACGGGTCCAGGTCGAGGGTCCACCAGGGGTCGGGGATGTTGATGGTGAAGTGCCCAGGGACGGCGGTGGGCGCCGCCCCGGCCGTGGCTGTCTCGGTCATCGGGTGTGTGCTCCTGTCTCGGTCACAGCTTGCCCGCCGTCCCGTCGTCCGCCTTCTGGAAGTTCTCGACGGCGCCGTCGGTGGCCTTCTTGAACGAGTCCACGTTCTCCTGGACCCGGTCATGACCCTTGGCCCAGGCGCCGTCGAAGCTGTTGACCGCGGAGATCAGCTTGGCGTCGCCGACGTCGCTCTCGCCGCCCACCCGCTGCAGGCCCGTCTTGTCCTCGATCCGGGCCCGGATGTCGGCCAGCCCCGCCAGGGTCTCCTTGAGTTGGTCGATCGGGACATTGATGACTCCGTCGGCCATCGTCGCTCCTTTCACGAGCGCCGGCCGGGCCCCGAACTGCGGTGCGGTCCGGGGCCCGGCCGTGAGGGCGGGGTCAGTGCATGCCGGCGGTCGTCTGGTCGTCGGTGTCGACGAACGCGTCGGCGGTCTTCCTCAGGTACTCGGCGATCTTCTGCATCTCACCGATGCCCGACTCGAGTTCGCGCTGGTAGTTGTCCCACATGGGCTCGAACTTGGCCTTCGACTGCGGGGTGTCGTAGGAGTTGTCGACCACGTGGTCGATCTTGTTCTTGGCCTCCCTCAGGGCGTCCTGCATGCGTTCCCGCTGGTTGTCCATCCACCCGGCGGCCTCACGCATCTCCTCCGGACTGACCTTGATGTTGCCCATGCCGCTTCCCTCCGCTCGTCGGAAGCACGACGCGCCCGGCGCCGCGCGACGGTCCCTACGGAGGCCACGGCGAAACGGTTCACGGGGGAGGGCGGGGACGGCTCAGCCCGGCACGTCCTCACGCCGCGTGCCGATCTCCCGCAACGGAGTGCCGTCCAGGGGGGCGGAACAGCGCATCCTGGACTGGAGCGCCCCGGACCGCTTACTGCCCGAACCCGAGCCCTGCCGGCATTGTGGGAGACCTGCCGGCCTCCTCGATGATGAAGCGCACCCGCCCCACAAGGTCTGCGCCGAGAGAGCCCTACGGTGATGCCCTGCAAGCAGGTCCGGCACCGGGACCGCGTCCGGTGCGGGGACGGTCGTGCGGACCTTCTTCCGCAGGTGCACCCCGACGATCCCGCAGCGTCGCATCAGCCGGGCGACGCG
>NZ_JBFBCG010000036.1:0-81649 GCF_040683105.1 Streptomyces sp. NPDC051020
CGCATCCAGGTCAGCAGCAGGTCCAGCGCCAGCAGTACGCAGATGCCCGCGTCGATGCCGATCGGGAAGACCAGGGCGAAGTTCCCGAAGCCCTTCTCTTCTGCGAGCGCGCGCACCGCGGCGTACGAGCCCGCGAAGCCGATCGCGGCGATGACTGCCGCGCCGGCGACCACGACCCCGATGAGTATTCGGTGCGTGCGTGTCAGCTGAATCGCGGCCACCCGCGATCCCCTCTCTGTGTTCCCGACTTCGACTCCTGGCGGGCACAGCCTGGCACATGCCCGTGGGGTGCGGTGCGCGGGGAGGGGCGAAGCCCGGCTCTCGGGGGAGATGCCGGGCTTCGTGAAACTGCTTCTGCGCAGGGTTGTTGGGGTACCTGCCGTGGGCCTCGCGGGAAGGCCCGGCGGGCGGTGGTGCGGTGTTACGACGTGTGCGACGCGGGCTTCGTCGACTTGGGGGAGCTCGCCGACCGTGTCGACTTCGGGGACGACCCGGACTTCGCGGACGCCGCGGACTTCGTCGCCGTCGGAGACTTCGACGCGCTCGTGGACGGGCTCGACTTCTTTTCGTTGGCATGGGCGACCGCCGTGACGGTCTCCTTGGCGGCCTTCTCGGCGCCCTTCAGGATGTCGTCGCCGGACGGCGTCGTCGCGCCCGCGTAACCCGCGCCGTTGTAGGTCAGGGTGATGACGACGTTCCCCGTACGGGCCACGACCGTCGCGTACTTGAAGTCCTCTTTTGTCTTGGTGAGGTCGTACGTGACCACGGTGGCCTGGTCGCCGATACCGCTGACGGGGGCTTCGACGGCCTTCTTGGCGCCCTCGGCCGCCTTGGTCTTGGCGACCTGGTTCGCGAGGTCCTCCTGGGCGCGCTTGGCGCCGCTGCCGAGCGCCTGGTCCGATTCGAAGCGGGTGAAGCCGACGTCGAGCCAGCGGTACTGCGAGCCCTTGACGCCGTTGTCGTCGAGGCCGTTCCAGGAACAGCCGGCGCGCGCCGAGGTGTCGCTGGACCGGGCCGGCGCACCGGCCTTGCTCTTGGCCTTGGGCACCAGCGAGGTGATCGTCTTCGCGGTGATCGCGTCGCACGGGTCGGGCAACTCGGCGAACTTCGCCGGCTCGACCGTCGCCTCCGTCTTCTGTGCGCTCGGCTTCTGTGCGCTCGATGCGGAGGCGGAGGGCGAGTCCGACTTCTCCTTGCTGTCGGAGTCCGACGAGCAGCCGGCGACGACGAGCATCACCGGAACGGCGGCGCAGGCGAGTATGCGGGTGAGTCGCGGGGCTGATCGGTGCATGGTTCCTTCACTCGGGTGGCGCGACGGGCGGGTGGCATGGTGTTTGGCGGGTGTTCCGGAGGGCCACCGTACGACGGACGGCGGCCGGATGCCGCCTCGGCCGGACGCTCCGCCGACCGGCGCGGTGCGGGTCGGGGGCGCCCGGCGTCGGGCTATTCGCTGAACTTGTCGACCAGCTTCCGGGCCAGTGCCTGGGCCTTCTCCTGCAGTTCTTTGCTGTCCGGGACCTGGCTCGCGAAGGCGGGCTGCTCGGTGTACCGGACGGTCACGATGACGTTCGATGTGCGGAATACCACGCTCACCGTGCGGTGTTGTGCGCTGGATCCTGCCCGAGTGAGCAGATCGTCCAGAAATGCGGCATCTCCGAGGTCGTCGAGGGTGCGTGGGCGGAGGTCCTCGGAGCCCGCGCCCGCGGCGCCGCCGCTGTCCTGTGCCGAGCCGGAGGGGGAGTCCGACGGTGAGGCCGTCACCTTCTCCGCGTCGCTGGGGGCGAAGGTGCCGGACGGCAGGTGGGCCGCGGTCTCCTTCTTCCCGTACACCTCGCGGGCGCGGTCCTCGTCGCTCACCGAGGTGTCGTACGAGACGACCCGCTCGAAGTCGAGCACGATGGAACGGGACGACGCCGCAGCCTCCGACTTCCACTGGCAGCCGACCCGGCGGTCGGTGTCATAGGTGACGGAAGCCGTGCCCGTGAATGCCTTCTCCTGCTGGTTCTCCGGCAGTTCGGCGATGCCTGGAAGCAGGTCCTTCAGCGTGGATCGCGTGATGGAGCGACAGGGATCGGGAACCGTACGGTACTTGCCCGCCGGAGCGGCGGAGGTGCTCGGGCTGCCGGGTTTGCTGTCGGTGGCGGGGCCTTCGGTACCGGTGCCACCGGTGCAGCCGGCGGTCAGCACTCCGAGGAGTGCGACGCCGGGTACGTACGCCATTCGTCGCACGATCCGGGCTCCCTTCGAGCGAAAAGAAGTTGCCGCTCGGTGGCGGCTGGTGGACACAATGTGTATCGCACGCGCCGCTGTGATTGCCGGTCGGCCGACTCTTTTGCCGACCTTGGCACCGGATTTGCGCTTTCAGACTTTTCGGGGGAATCGAGGAACTATGTCGTACGTAGAGGTGCCGGGGGCGAAGGTTCCCATCCGCATGTGGGCCGACCCGGCTTCGGTCGAGGACGGTGCGATGCAGCAGCTGCGGAATGTTGCCACGCTGCCCTGGATCAAGGGGCTGGCCGTCATGCCCGACGTGCACTACGGCAAGGGTGCGACCGTTGGTTCGGTGATCGCGATGAGTGGTGCGGTCTGTCCGGCGGCGGTGGGAGTGGACATCGGGTGCGGCATGTCCGCGGTGAAGACCTCCCTGACGGCCAATGACCTTCCGGGCGACCTGTCGCGGCTTCGGTCGAAGATCGAGCAGGCCATTCCGGTGGGCCGGGGTATGCATGGCGACGTCGTGGACCCCGGCCGGCTGCACGGTTTCCCGGCCGCGGGCTGGGACGACTTCTGGGGGCGCTTCGACGGGATTGCGGATGCGGTCAAATTCCGTCATGAACGTGCCACCAAGCAGATGGGAACGCTTGGATCGGGAAACCACTTCATCGAGTTCTGCCTCGACGAGGCGGGTTCGGTGTGGCTGATGCTGCACTCCGGGTCCCGGAACATCGGCAAGGAGCTCGCCGAGTACCACATCGGGGTGGCACAGAAGCTGCCGCACAACCAGGGTCTGATCGACCGTGACCTGGCGGTCTTCATCGCGGACACCCCGCAGATGGCGGCGTACCGGAACGACCTGTTCTGGGCCCAGGAGTACGCGAAGCACAACCGCGCGGTCATGATGGGGCTCTTCCAGAACGTCGTCCGCAAGGAGTTCAAGAAGGCCCGGGTCACCTTTGAACCGGTCATCTCCTGCCACCACAACTATGTGTCGGAGGAGCGGTACGAGGGCTTGGATCTGCTGGTCACCCGTAAGGGGGCGATCCGTGCCGGTTCGGGCGATTTCGGCATCATTCCGGGGTCGATGGGCACCGGCTCGTACATCGTGAAGGGGCTCGGGAACGCGAAGTCGTTCAATTCGGCCTCGCACGGGGCCGGCCGGAAGATGAGCCGCAACGCGGCCAAGCGGCGCTTCTCGACGCGGGACCTGGAGGAGCAGACACGGGGTGTGGAGTGCCGTAAGGACTCCGGCGTCGTGGACGAGATCCCGGGTGCGTACAAGCCGATCGAGCAGGTCATCGAGCGGCAGCGGGACCTGGTGGAGGTCGTCGCGAAGCTGAAGCAGGTGGTGTGCGTGAAGGGCTGAGCGCCCGTGACGCCGCTACGAAGACGAGCCCCGGACCCTGTGGTGGTGGTCCGGGGCTCATGTGTCGGTCGGTCTCAGAGCGTGCGGTGGACCTTGGTGTTGGACGCCTGGGCGCGGGGGCGGACCACCAGGAGGTCGATGTTGACGTGGCTGGGGCGGGTCACGGCCCAGGTGATCGTGTCGGCCACGTCGTCGGCGGTGAGGGGGGCGTCGACGCCGGCGTAGACCTTGGCGGCCTTCTCGGTGTCGCCGCGGAAGCGGGTGGCGGCGAACTCCTCCGTCTTGACCATGCCGGGGGCGACCTCGATGACGCGGACCGGGGTGCCGACGATCTCCAGGCGGAGGGTTTCGGCGAGGACGTGTTCGCCGTGCTTGGCGGCCACGTAGCCACCGCCGCCCTCGTACGTGGACAGGCCCGCCGTCGAGGAAAGGATCACGATCGTGCCGTCGCCGCCCGCGGTGAGGGCGGGGAGCAGGGCCTGGGTGACGTTGAGCGTGCCGATGACGTTCGTCTCGTACATCTGGCGCCAGTCGGCCGGGTCGCCGGTGGCGATCGGGTCCGCGCCGAGCGCGCCGCCCGCGTTGTTGACGAGGACGGCGAGAGAGCGGAAGGCGGTGGCGAAAGCGTCGACCGCCTCGCGGTCCGTGACGTCCAGGGCGTACGCCGTGGCCTCGTGGCCCGCCTCGTTGATCTCGGCGGCGAGCGCCTCGATGCGGTCCTTGCGGCGGGCGGTCAGGACGACGCGGTAGCCGGCGGCGGCGAGCTGCCGGGCGGTCGCGGCACCGATGCCGCTGCTCGCTCCGGTGATGACGGCGATGGGGGTGGCGGCCATGCGGACTCGACTCCTCGGACAGCTGATCGGTACGGGGTCAGGATAGGCAGGCGGCGCGAGGTCCCGTTCGGCGGCCGCGCTGTACGCGGCGTCCGTCGGCCGCGTTTCCCGAGGCGTCGGGGGCGAGAGGAGCGGTGCCGCCGGAGTCCGCCCGTTGTCGGCGTCGTCGGCGGTCGGCGCCCGATCGGTGGGGCTGCCGACTCGGTGGGCTGTCGGCGTGGTCGGTGGTCGGTGGTCGGTGGTCGGTGGTCGGTGTCGGCGTGGCAGGTGGAGTGCTGCTTCTCAGTGGTTCCGGGGCGCGTACATGATCACGGCCATGCCGGCCAGGCAGATCAGCGCGCCGGTGACGTCCCAGCGGTCGGGGCGGTAGCCGTCGGCGACCATGCCCCAGGCGATCGAACCCGCGACGAAGACACCGCCGTACGCGGCGAGGATGCGGCCGAACTCGCCGTCCGGCTGCAGCGTGGCGACGAAGCCGTACACACCCAGGGCGATGACTCCGGCGCCGATCCAGATCCAGCCCCGGTGTTCCCGCGCGCCCTGCCAGACGAGCCAGGCGCCGCCGATCTCGAACAGCGCGGCAACGGCGAAGAGTGCGACAGAGCGGGCGACGACCATGGGAGCAGCGTGTCATGCGGGGTGGGTGGGTTCGAACGGGTGGGGCAAGCGGGTGGAGTGGAGTGCGGAACAGGTGTGTAAATACGGATAATTCGTGGCGATCGGTATCTTCGGGGCATGGTAGTCACGCGTAAGGCTCGGCTGGCGGTCTCCGCCGCGGTGGCGATGGCGGCAACAGTGTCGACAGCGGCATGGGGGGCAGGGCAGGCGGTCGCGACGGGGCCCGTGCCCGCGCCGGTGGACCGGCGGGTGGCGCGGGAGGCGGACGTCTCGCACCACGGGCATGTCTCGCTGTGGGGCAGGGGGCTCGGGATCTGGCTGCACAGCGAGAACCACGGCCCGTCGAATCTGGCGAGTGTGACCGTACGGTTCCGCTTCTCGGTGCCCCTCAGTGGCCGGCAGGAGATGCCGGTCGAGTGTCTGCAGGCGAGCGCCCGATCCGTACTGTGCCGGACAGGTCCGCTCAGGGCGGACGGGTGGGCGGGCCGTCAGCTCGCGCTCGAGCTGCAGCTCGCGGGACGGCCGAACGAGGTGGTCGTACGGATCGACACCGTCTGGAACGGGGGTGCGACCGACCGGAACCCCGGCAACAACCGGCATGAGGTGCTGGCGCCCGCCACCGATGACGAGTACGTCTTCTGAGCCCCTGGTGGCGCGAGGGGCCGGCGCGGTGGACGCGTGACGTGCGCGGTGCGACCGACCGGTGGTCATCGGGCGAGAGCGGTCTGCAGCGCCGCCGGGTCGGGCCGGTCGCTCGCCAGGCGACATAGCCGTCGGGGCGGACGAGCAGCGTGGTCGCACGGTCGCTCGTCCAGTGGGAACGGGTCTGCTCAGGGTCGGTGTCACCCATGACGCGGGGGCCGAGCGCATGCGGGCCGTCTTTGCGGAACAGCTCGGTCCGGTGGCTGCCGGTGTCTGTCCGGTCCCCGCCGAGGCCCCGCGCCGCGCGGCGCTCGTCGCGTCCCAGATCCTGGGGATGGCGCTCGCCCGCTACGTCCTGCGCATCGCGCCCGCTGTCTCGATGCCTCGTGATCAGGTGATCGCCTGGCTCGCTCCCACCGTCCAGCGCTATCTGACCGCCGAGCAGCCGTAGTGGGTGCGGTGGTCGGGGCCCGTGGGGATGACGCAGGGGCAGTGTCTGCTTCGTACACTCTCTGCATGCCGCAGAAGTCCCCGGTCCGGCGCAGTGCTCTGCTGGCCGAGCTGTCCACCGAGTCGCGCCGCTACCTGGCCGCGTACGCCCTGTTCAATCAGGCCGTCGCCGACCATCTGCGGATCCACCCCACCGATCTGCAGTGCCTCAACCTGCTCGGCCTCGAAGCGGAACCCGTCACCATCGGACGTATCGCGGAGCTGACCGGGCTCACCACCGGGTCGGCGACCCGGCTCGTCGACCGGCTGGAACGGGCCGGCTACGTGACACGCGAGCGCGACACGGCGGACCGACGGCGGGTGCTCGTCGCGACCGTGCCGGAGCGGATGGCGGAGTTCGGCGCGGTCTGGGAGAGGCTGAGTGGGGACTGGGCGGCGATGTTCGAGGCGTACGACGACGACGAGGTGGCACTCCTCATCGCTCATATGCGGCGGACGGTCGAGCTCGGTGCGGGCCAGATCGCGCGGCTGCGGAGCGGGGAGTTCGATGCGGCACACGGCGGGTCGTAGGGCGATTCGTCAGGTGTGCCGTGCGGACGGTGTCCGGCCCGCACCCCGCCGGACAGCCCTACAGGACCGGACCGGCCTGATCCCGGGCGCCGAACTCGAGCACCGCGTCGGCGACGATGGTCTCCAGGTGGGAGTGGTGGGCGCCGCGCCAGTAGACCCGGCCGCACTCCGTGCACTGCGCGAAGACGTCATACGACTGCTGTGTGCCGTGCTCCAGCTGCTCCCGGACGGATTCCTTGTCCGCGTCGGTCAGCGGCCCGTTGCAGGCCGTGCACCGGGTCCACGGGGCCAGCTCCGGTGCGAACCGCTCCAGCACGTCCCGCAGCTGATCGTCCGGACGGTCGCTGTAGATGTACGCCCCCGCCCAGATCTCCCGTCGCCGCAGCAGTCCCCGGTCCCGGGAGAGAAGTACCCGCTGCTCCTTCGCCGACAGGGCGGCCAGCGCCGGGTCGCCGAGGTCCTCGCTCTCGTACGCGGCGTCGACGCCCAGCAGTCGCAGCCGCCGGGCGAGCGTGCCGAGGTGGACATCGAGCAGGAAGCGCAGCGGCGCGCCCTCGACGCGCTGGGGGCGCGCCACCGCGCGCACCTCCACCAGTTCGCCCGCGCCCGGGATGTGCGAGACGGGGACGGGGTGGCCGTCCACGAGCAGTTGGCCGGCCTCGGTGAGCGGGACGCCGAGCGATTCCACGACATGGCCGAGCGTCGATGCGCCGTCGGTGGTCACTGACGTGCGTCCGTTGCGGCGTTCATGGGCAACGAAGAGCCGCAGTTCAGGGTCGACTTCGAGGTGGATCTCCGGTCCGTTCACTTCGTCAGCATGCCACCGGGCGGTCTGCGCGAGCCAGGGAATTCATGGGCGAGGGGCAGCCGGAGGCGGGTGGTCCGGCTCAGGCGCGGAACGCGTCGGCGTGCTCCTCGGCCCAGGCGGCGAACGTACGGGCCGGGTGGCCGGTCAGCTTCTCGGTCTCGCCGGTCACCTCGGCCGGTGAACCGTCCGTGGATGCCCAGTAATCGAGGAGTCCCTCGGCGACCGCCTCGGGGACGTACGGGACCACGGACTTCTTCCAGGCTGATCGGCTCACGGTGTCGACCGTGACGTGGCGCCCCGAAGCCGCCGCCAGCAGGCCGATCTGTTCGGCGGCTGTGAGTGATTCGGGGCCGGTCAGGTGGTACGCCGAGCCCTGCAGCCGGTGCTCGGTGAGGACTGCGAGGGCGGCCTCGGCGATGTCCGCCTCATGGATCGGGCTGGTGTGGCTGCGCGGGTAGGGCAGGTCCACGACGCCGTGACTCCGCACCGCCGCGGACCACTGGTACGCGTTGGCCGCGAAGGCGCCCGGGCGCAGGAAGGTCGTGGTGAGCGGTGAGGCGGCGAGCGCCTGCTCGACCGTGTGGTGGGGGCGGGCGATCGGGTTCTCCCGTGCGTCCGGGCCGAGTACCGAGCTGGAGGAGAGCAGCACGATGTGCCGGACTCCGGCTGCCTCCGCTCGGGTGAGGAACGAGTCGATCCCGGCCGGTTCGGCGTACAGGAAGACGGAGCCGACGCCGTCCAGTGCGGGGGCGAAGGTGGCGGGATCGGTGAGATCGCATGCCGTGGCCGGCACTCCGGCGGGCGGGTCGAGCCGGGCGGGGTCACGGGAGGCGGCGCGTACGGCGTGGCCGTCGCGGTGCAGGAGCGAAACGAGTGCGGAACCGACGCGGCCGCGGCTTCCGGTGACGAGAGTGAGCATGGCGAGGTGAGCTCCTTGATGTCGTTATGTGCGTAACGCATAAGCTGCGTCGCGCAGGTAAATATCCATGAGGAGGGCCCGGCCGTCAAACGTTTTGGACGGGCCCGAGGGTCACCCCGGGCTGAGGGCTGCCGGTTACGGCACGACGCGGTAGTGCGTGGTGATGCGGCCACCCGCGCCCGGGTTGCCCTCGTCCCGGACATGGAAGGCGACCCCGGGCGGCGCCCCCGGATCGATCAGTCCTTCGCAAGCCCCCGGGGCACTACAGTTCCCGCATGAAGATCACCGACCTCGAACCCGGCGACCCCCGACTGATCACGGACCTTCTTCCCGTGCTGCGCGAACTGCGTCCGCATCTGACGGAGGACCTCTTCCGCGAGGTGTACGACAAGGGGTACCCGCAGGGGCTCCGCTTCACCGCCGTCCACGACGGCGACGGCGCATGCGTGGGCGCGGCCGGATGGCGGATCATCGACAACACCAGCCAGATCCGCAAGCTGTACGTCGACGATCTGGTCACCGCCGAGCACGCCCGGTCCACCGGTGTCGGCCACCGGCTCCTGGGGTATCTGGAGCAGCGTGCCCGGGAGGCCGGCTGCCTGGACCTGAGTCTGGACTCGGGCACGCATCGCACCGATGCCCACCGCTTCTATCTGCGGGAGCGGCTGGACATCGTCGCGTTCAGCTTCAACAAGCCTCTGGCCCGGAATTCGGACTGATCCCGGGGCCGGAACCGAGCTCCGGGGTGAGGTCCAGTCGCCAGTCGTTCGTCAGCAGCGCATGGCCGGGCGGGTACTCGAAGTCGCACTCGCCGATCAGGATGAAACCCGCCCTGCGGCACACCGCGTTCGACGGGCCGTTGTCGACGGACGGGTAGGCGTGCAGATAGCGGTGCTTGCGTTCGGCCCGCGCCTGCTCGACGACGGCCCTGGTCGCGGCCGTGGCGATGCCCTGCCCCTGGTGGCCGGCGAGGACGGCCCACCCCGTCTCGTACACCTCCTGGCCCTGCCAGGTGCGCTCCCAGAAACCGATCGTCCCCACGGCCTCGCCCCCGCTTCCGTCGGCCAGGGTGATCCGGAACATCCTGCCCCGGCCCGTCCGGTCCGCGCTCAGCTCCACATAGCGTCCGTGGCGCACCATGAGCTGCTCCTCCGACTCGGGACCGCCCAGATGATCCATCAGTTCCGGCGCGTTGACCCGGCGCAGGAGCCCCAGGTCGTCGTCCGACCAGGGCTCGATGCGCACGGGAGACGCCGATGGTGGGGGAGTGTGCTCCATGCGGCAACAGTAGGACGCGGCACCGACAGTCAGCGCCGGGCGAGTGCCGTCGGCGGCACTCCGAGCGTCGTCGTGAAGTCCCTGACCAGGTGCGCCTGGTCGCTGTAACCGAGTTCCGCCGCGAGCGTGGCCCAGTCCACCTCGGGGTCGGTCTCGGCGCGTTCCAGCGCCTCGTGGATGCGGTAGCGCAGGATGACCCACTTGGGGCCGACGCCCACATAGGTGGCGAAGAGCCGCTGCAGCGACCGTGCCGACAGCCCTTCGATGCGGGCGAGTTCGTCGACGCGGCGGATCGTACGGTCCGTGCGGACGCGCTCGACCAGCGCCGTCGCGCGCTCGGCCTGCAGGTCGGGTTCCGGGGCGAGCGCCAGCAGGTACGCGTCCAGCGCCGCGACCCGAGCGTCCTCCTCGGCCGGGTCCAGCACGGCCGTCACGGGCGCGGGTACGGCGAGGGCCTCGTCCGCCATGAGCCTTCGGCCCGACCACCGCGACACCGGGTGGTCCGGTGCGAACGGCCGGAAGCCGCCCGGCCGGAACTTCACCCCGCAGACCCGTCCCCGGCCCTCCAGCTTCTGGCTGAAGAGCTGGAGCCCGATGCCCGCGACCTCCGCGAAGGCGGGCTCGTCGGTGCTCTCGTGGTGCTGGAAGACGAGGTTGACCGAAGGGTGCGGCACCACGTGCGAGGTGTACGGCTCCGGCAGGTCCCAGTCGATCAGCCAGTAGAACGCCACCTGCGTCCGCAGCCCGGGAGCGGGCTCGCGGCGGCGGAAATGCACGTGCGAGAAGAGTTCGTGGGCGTCGACGATGCCCCGGTTGTCGCGTCGAGGACCTGACATGACAGCGATCCTATGATGCACAACAGTTCGAATCATCCGTGTCGCGTTTCTTCAAGACGAGGGCGATTGCCGGATGCACGGTTGAAGCATGAAGAAGATCAGTGAATTGCTGGACGTGGCCGCGGAGCGGGCGATTCCTGTGGTGCGCGGGATCGACGACGGCCAACTGGACGACCCCACGCCATGCACGGAGTACGACGTGCGGGCCCTGGTCGACCATCTCTTCCAGGTGGTCGTCAACTTCCAGGCCCTGGCGGCCAGGGAGGAGCCGGACTTCGGCGCGAAGCCGACCGCGGTCACCGGCGACTGGCGCAGCCGCTTCGGCGAGGAGACGGCCAAGCTCGTTGCGGCGTGGGGCGCGCCGGGTGCGGACGAGGGGACCGCGGGTTCCATGGGGTTCCCCGCCAGAACCGTCGCGCAGATGGTGCTGGGCGATCTGACCGTGCACGCATGGGACCTGGCGCGCGCCACCGGGCAGGAATTCGTTCCGGACGAGGCCGTGGTGAGCGAACTGGGGCCCGGTGTCGCCGACATGGCTCCGAACGCGCGGAAGGCGAAGGTGTACGGCGAACCCTTCCCCGTACCGGACAGCGCTAGCCCTTTTGAGCGGATGCTGGGTACGACCGGCCGCGACCCGGGCTGGCAGTCGCCCCGAGCGTGACCCCGGGGACGCCCGGGGCGCTTGTGGAGCCGATGGTTTCCGCCGACGTCGGCCGCTGCGCGGCCAGTTCCGGCGCTCCCGCGGCGCCGTAGAGCGCACCGAGCGTCGCGTACGCCTCGTCGACGATCTCCCTCGCCGCCTCGGTCATCTCGCGCTCGGCGAGGCGGGCCGCCTGATGGGTGTACGGCGACGGCGGCGCCGGGTGCCGGCGCCGCCACCAGCTCTCGCAGCCTGCGTAGATCCCGCCGGCGAAGACCAGCAGGGGGATGGACAGGGCCAGCAGCGTGTCACCCATGGCAGGCCTCCTCGATATCGAGCCCCGTACGCGACCGCGTGGGCTGTAGGGGGCATCGGCATGCCGGGCAGGCCGGCTGAAGATCAATCTTCGGTCAATGAATGGCCGGATGCGGGCGTCAACCGGACACCCTCCGGTTGTCCGGAGTCCACACGCGCAGGGCACCCCCGTCCCTGGACACCGTGTACCAGGTGCCGTCGCCGAGCGCCGTGGGCGCGCCGCAGACCGGCCCCGGCTCAGGGCCAGACCAGGCAGTACGCCTGATGCCCCGCGTCATGCAGACGATGGCTGAAATCCTGCCACTCGTGCAGCAGTTGGTAGACGTTGAACGCGTCGCGCGGGCCGCCGCGGTCCGGGACCGTGGACCAGATGAAGGCCGCGGCGCCGACCGATTCCTCGCCGACTCCGCGCAGCGGGTCGACGACCGTCATGGGGAGTTTGACGACGGCGTAGTCGGGGTGCAGGACGACCAGTTCCAGCGGGGGAACCCTGTGCAGGGGTATGCCCTGGATTCCGGTGAGGACCATGGCCGCCACCGTCTCCGGTTTGATCTTGGTGAACATGCCGCCCATGCCCAGCTCGTCGCCGCCGAGCTCCTCGGGGCGCATGGAAATGGGCACCCGTGCGGCTGTGGCCCCGTCGGGGGCCCCGAAGTACTTGTACGTCACCCCCACCCGGCCACCACTCCCGCTTCCGGACTGCGCACCGCCGGCCTGTATGCCCTGCCGGCGCTCGGCCTCACGCCGGTGCCGACCCCGGCGGGCAGGCTCGGGCCCCAGGTCGCCGGTCCCTTCGCCCACTTCGCCACCGCGATGCATATCTCATCCATCCGACTACTACTGAGGAGGCAAAGCCCCCCGCCGCGCAACCCGATCATCGTGCCAGTGACCTCCCCCGCGCGCTTGGTGTGAAACACCTGTCCGCAAGATCGCCGGAGGCTCTGACACCATGGCTTGTGTGAGCTTTCCCTATGACGCCCCAGTTTCGCAGACGCTTTTCGACCGCGCGTCCCTCGTGACGCCCGGCGGCGTGAACTCTCCGGTACGCGCCTTCCGGGCCGTGGGCGGTACGCCCCGCTTCATGGTGTCCGGCACCGGTCCGTACCTCACCGATGCCGACGGCCGTGAGTACGTCGACCTCGTGTGCTCGTGGGGGCCGATGATCCTCGGCCACTCCCACCCCGAGGTCATCGCCGCAGTCCAGGAGGCTGTCGCCCGCGGCACCTCGTTCGGTACGCCCGGTGAGGGCGAGGTCGCGCTCGCCGAGGAGATCGCGGCCCGGATCGAGCCGGTGGAGCAGGTGCGGCTGGTGTCCTCCGGCACCGAGGCGACCATGTCCGCGATCCGGCTGGCCCGCGGGTTCACCGGCCGGGCGAAGGTCGTGAAGTTCGCCGGCTGCTATCACGGGCACGTCGACGCGCTGCTTGCCGCCGCCGGGTCCGGGGTCGCGACCTTCGGCCTGCCGGACACCCCGGGCGTCACCGGCGCGCAGGCCGGCGACACGATCGTGCTGCCGTACAACGACCTGGAGGCCGTGCGGGCCGCGTTCGCCGCGCACCCCGGTGAGATCGCCTGTGTGATCACCGAGGCCTCGCCCGGCAACATGGGCGTGGTGCCGCCGCTGGACGGTTTCAACGCCGGGCTCAAGGAGCTCTGCGCCGAGGGCGGTGCGCTGTACATCTCCGACGAGGTCATGACCGGATTCCGTACGTCGAAGGCCGGCTGGTTCGGCGTCGACGGCGTGCGGCCCGACCTGATGACCTTCGGCAAGGTCATGGGCGGGGGCTTCCCGGCCGCGGCCTTCGGCGGGCGCGCCGACGTGATGGCGCACCTCGCCCCGGTCGGCCCCGTCTACCAGGCGGGCACCCTCTCCGGGAACCCGATCGCCACCGCTGCCGGTCTCGCCCAGCTGCGGCTGCTCGACGACGCGGCGTACGCGAAGGTCGACGCGGTCTCCGCGGAGATCCGGTCCCTGGTGAGCGAGGCGTTCACCAAGGAGGGCGTCGCGCACACGGTGTCCGCGGCGAGCAACATGTTCTCCGTGTTCTTCACGGACCAGCCGGTGCGCAACTACGAGGACGCCAAGAAGCAGGAAGCTTTCCGCTTCACCGCCTTCTTCCACTCGATGCTGTCGCAGGGCGTCTATCTGCCGCCGTCCGCGTTCGAGTCCTGGTTCGTCTCCACCGCCCACGACACGCAGGCCGTCGAGCGGATCGCCGCCGCCCTGCCCGCCGCAGCCCGCGCTGCCTCGGAGGCCACCTCATGAGCGAGACCAGCAGTACCAGCCGTGCAGACAGCGCACGTCAGGACATCACTGTCGTTCATCTGATGCGGCACGGGGAGGTGCACAACCCCGAGGGCGTGCTCTACGGACGCCGTCCCGGCTACCACCTCTCCGAGCTCGGCCGGCGGATGGCCGACCGGGTGGCCGAGCACCTGGAGAAGCGCGACATCACTCATGTCGTCGCCTCTCCGCTGGAGCGCGCCCAGGAGACGGCGACGCCGATCGCCAAGTCGCACGGCGTCGACCTGGCCACCGACGAGCGGCTGATCGAGGCGGCCAATGTCTTCGAGGGCAAGACCTTCGGAGTCGGCGACGGTGCGCTGCGCAAGCCGGACAACTGGAAGCACCTCACCAACCCCTTCCGCCCGTCCTGGGGCGAGCCGTACATCGATCAGGTCGTACGGATGATGGGCGCCCTCGACGCCGCGCGCGACGCGGCCCGTGGGCACGAGGCGGTCTGCGTCAGCCACCAGCTGCCGATCTGGATCGTCCGGAGCTTCGTCGAGCGACGACGGCTCTGGCACGACCCGCGCAAGCGGCAGTGCACGCTGGCCTCGCTGACCAGCTTCACGTACCAGGGCGACAAGATCGTCTCGGTCGGCTACACCGAGCCGGCCCGCGATCTGGTCCCTGCGCACCTGCTGGCCGGCGCGAAGCCGGTGAAGGGGAAGTCCAAGGCGTTCGGCGCGTAGCCGGGACTTCTCGACCCGCACGGGCCCCTGCCGATGTGTCGGCCGGGGCCCGTGGTGCGTTCGGGTCAGGAACAAGGCCACATCAGGAGTGGGGTCTGGGCACGCACAGAATGGTGTGTTAGTCAGCGGAACCCCCGCGTTGTTCCGCGCATCTAAGCCTTCGCCAGTTTGTATGCAGTTGGGTCGGAACGACCGCAGATGGGGACGCCATGCGCGACATCAGCCGAAGGAGCCTGCTCGGAGCCGGACTGGGGGGCGCGGCTGCCATCGGGATGGCGGGCTGCGGTTCCCGGCACTCTTCCGAACGGGGCCGGCCGGGACCCGGCCCCGGGGAGAGGACGGGCGGCAAGGCCGAGGGGGACGGTGCCGGGGAAGAGGACGTCCGCGAGATCGGGGACGGTTCCACCGCGGACACCGGGGAGCAGCCGAACCAGCCTTCCGCGCCGGTCCCGCTGGAACCCGGCCAGACACCACCGCAGTTCGTGATCTTTTCCTGGGACGGGGCGGGTGAAGTCGGCACCGGGCTCTTCCCGCGTTTTCTCGAACTCGCCAAGGAGCACGACGCGGCGATGACCTTCTTCCTCTCCGGGATCTACCTGCTGCCCGAGTCGAAGAAGTCCCTGTACCGGCCGCCGAACAACCGCATCGGCGCCTCCGACATCGGCTATCTCACCGATACCCACATCAAGGAGACGCTGGGCCACATACGCAGGGCCTGGCTCGACGGTCATGAGGTCGGCACGCACTTCAACGGGCATTTCTGCGCCGGTTCCGGATCGGTCGCCCACTGGACGTCCGCCCAGTGGCAGGACGAAATCGATCAGGCGGTCTCCTTCGTCACCGAATGGCGCACCAACACCGGCTGGACCGATCTCGACCCGCTGCCCTTCGACTACCGCAAGGAACTCGTGGGCGGCCGCACCCCCTGTCTGCTCGGCCAGAACAATCTGCTGCCCACCGCGCGCCGGCTGGGCTGGCGCTACGACGCGAGCTCGCCCGGCGGCACCCAGATCTGGCCCACGAAGCGCCAGGGCATATGGGATCTTCCGCTGCAGGGCATGCCGTTCCCCGGGCACACCTTCGAAGTGCTGTCGATGGACTACAACATCCTCGCGAACCAGTCACAGAACACCACCCGGGGAATGCCGTCGCGCTATCCGGAATGGCGCACCCAGGCCACTCGGTCGTACCTCGCCGCTTTCCACCGTGCGTACGGGTCGAATCGCGCACCCTTCTTCATCGGCAACCACTTCGAGGAGTGGAACGGCGGAATCTATATGGATGCGGTGGCAGAGACCCTCAAAAGGATCGCCGGGAAGCCGGATGTGCGGCTCGTCTCCTTCCGGCAGTTCGTCGACTGGCTCGACGTCCAGGATCCGGCCGTGCTCGCGAAGCTCCGCACGCTGGAGGTCGGCCAGTCGCCCGACGGTGGCTGGAACGCCTTCTTTAAACGGGCCTGACAACGGGCTTTACGGGCACCGAGGGGGGTGAGCAAGATCCCCGGAACAGCCATGCGAAACTTTTCACATGAGCTCTGGCCGCGCACCCCGACGCCGCTTCACCCTGCTCGCCGCCCCCGCAGCGGTCGCCGCACTGGCGCTGACCCTGACCGCCTGTGGCGGTGACGGCAACAAGGCCGGCGGTGGCGGCAATTCGCACTTCGTCACCGGTAGTGGCGGAATTTCCACCGTGGCCAAGGCGGACCGCCAGGACGCGCCGAAGCTCGACGGCACGACACTGGACGGCAAGCCCCTCGACGTCGCCGACTACAAGGGCAAGGTCGTCGTGCTGAACGTATGGGGCTCGTGGTGCGGCCCCTGCCGGCTGGAGGCCAAGCACTTCGCGAAGGTGTCGAAGGAGACCGCGAGCCAGGGCGTCCAGTTCATCGGGATCAACACCCGGGACGCCGAGAAGGGCCCGGCGGTGAACTTCGAGAAGGACAACAACATCACCTACCCGAGCTTCTTCGACCCGATCGGGAAGCTCATCCTGCGCTTCCCCAAGGGCACGCTGAACCCGCAGGCCATTCCTTCGACCGTGGTCATCGACCGGGACGGGAAGATCGCGGCCCGCACGCTCGTCGCCCTCGACGACGTCAAGCTCCACAAGATGATCGACCCGCTGATCGCGGAGAAGTGATTCCGTGCTCACCCTTGCCGCACTTCCGGGGCAGAACGAGACCGTGATGAACGGGGCGCTGATCGTCGCCCTGCCCATCGCCGTACTCGGCGGGCTCGTCTCGTTCTTCTCGCCATGTGTCCTGCCCCTCGTGCCCGGCTATCTCTCGTACGTCACCGGCGTCAGCGGCACTGATCTGGCGCAGGCCAGGCGAGGGCGCATGGTCGCGGGAGCCTCGCTCTTCGTGCTCGGCTTCACCGCCGTGTTCGTCTCCGGCGGCGCGCTCTTCGGCTTCTTCGGCCAGACGCTCCAGGCGCACAGCACCACGCTCTCCAAGATCCTCGGCGTGCTGATGATCCTGATGGGGATCTTCTTCATGGGCCTGATGCCGTGGATGACGCAGCGCGAATTCCGTATCCACAAGAGGCCGGTGACCGGGCTGGCGGGCGCACCGCTGCTGGGCGCCCTCTTCGGGATCGGCTGGACCCCGTGCCTCGGCCCGACGCTCAGCTCGGTGACATTCCTCGCGATGGACCAGGGCACCGCCGGACGCGGGGCGATACTGACCATCGCCTACTGCCTCGGGCTCGGTGTGCCCTTCGTGCTCGCCGCGGTCGCCTTCCGTAAGGCGCTCGGCGCGTTCGGCTGGGTCAAGCGCCACTACGCATGGGTCATGCGGATCGGCGGCGTCATGATGATCGCGACCGGGCTGCTCCTGCTGACCGGTGTGTGGGGCAGCCTGATGCAGGAATTGCAGGGCTGGTCCGACGGCTTCACGGTGGGGATCTGAGTTCCATGAGCAACACCAAGACCAACGCGGCCGAAGAGCGCGCGAACGAGCGCGAGCGTGAGAGCCGGCAGGAGCGGGAGAACGCGGCCGAGCTCGGCGCGGCCGGCTCGCAGCTCTCCACCGCCCCGCGCGAAGAGGCCTTGGCCTCGCTGCCCGCCATGGGCGTCATCGGCTGGGCGCGCTGGTTCTGGCGCCAGCTCACCTCGATGCGGGTCGCGCTGATCCTGCTCTTCCTGCTCTCGCTCGGCGCCATCCCCGGCTCGCTGATCCCGCAGAACAGCGTGGACGAGCTGAAGGTGCAGACCTTCAAGGAAGCCCACACCACCGTCACGCCGATCTACGAGAAGCTCCAGTTCTTCGACGTCTACAGCTCGGTGTGGTTCTCCGCGATCTACATCCTGCTGTTCATCTCCCTCATCGGCTGCATCGTGCCGCGCACCGGCCAGTTCATCGGCCAGCTGCGCAGCCGGCCGCCGGGCGCCCCCAAGCGGCTGACCCGGCTGCCCGCCTACACGACGTGGCGCACCGACACCGAACCCGAGCAGGTCCGCGAGGTAGCGCTCGCGATGATGCGCAAGCGGCGCTTCAGGGCGCACGTGGACGGCGATGCGGTCGCCGCGGAGAAGGGCTATCTGCGCGAGGCCGGGAACCTGATGTTCCATATCGCGCTGATCGTCATGCTGGTGGCCTTCGCCACCGGGCAGCTCTTCAAGTCCGAGGGCGGCAAGCTGATCGTCCAGGGCGACGGCTTCTCCAACACGCTGACGCAGTACGACGACTTCAAGTCCGGTTCGCTGTACGACCCCGACTCGCTCGCCCCGTTCAGCTTCACCCTCGACAAGTTCGTCGGCACGTACGAGCGCAGCGGCCCGCAGATCGGCACGCCCCGCACGTACGAGGCCCATGTCACGTACGCCGAGGGTGCGTACGGCAAGCCGAAGAAGGCGGTCGTCAAGGTCAACGAGCCGCTGGTGGTCGACGGCTCCAAGGTCTATCTGATCGGGCACGGCTACGCCCCGGTCGTCTCCGTCAAGGACGGCAGGGGCAAGGAGGTCTACAAGGCCGCCGTCCCGCTGCTGCCGATCGACTCGAACGTCACCTCGACCGGTGCGATCAAGGTGATGGACGGCTACAAGGACGGGGCCGGCAAGAGGGACCAGCTGGGCTTCCAGGCGTTCTTCGTGCCGACGTTCGCCGGCGAGGGCAAGGGGACGATGTTCTCCCAGTTCCCGGCCGCGGACTTCCCGGTGCTCGCGCTCAACGGGTACCACGGCAGCCTCGGTGTCGACTCCGGACTGCCGCAGAACGTGTACCAGCTGAACACCTCGAAGATGAAGGCGTTCAAGGACAGCAAGGGCGAGCAGCTGAAGCAGCGGCTGCTGCCCGGCGAGACCATGAAGCTGCCCGACGGCGCCGGGTCGATCACCTTCGAAGGCGTCGAGCAGTGGGCCAGCTTCCAGATCTCGCAGCAGCCCGCCAGCGGCTGGGCGCTCGCCGGAGCCATCGGGGCCATCGCCGGTCTGGCCGGATCGCTGTTCATCCAGCGGCGCCGGGTCTGGGTCCGGGCCGTACGGGGAGCGGACGGCGTCACCGTCGTGGAGATGGCGGGGCTGGGCCGCAGCGAGTCCGCGAAGCTGCCCGAGGAGCTGGCCGACCTCGCGGTCACGCTCAACGACCTGGCACCCACCGCGCCGGACGCGCCCGAAGCGCCGGACGCGTCCGATGAACCAGATGTGGCCGAAGAACCAGGCGTGGCCGCGGCGCCCACAGCGCCGGACGACGCATCCGCCGAAGCACTTTCCGAAGGGGCTGAGAAGTGAATCTCGCCGCCGCAACCAACGAGAATCTGGCACACACCAGCAATGTGCTGATCTATTCGTCGATGGCCGTCTACACCCTGGCCTTCTTCGCGCACATCGCGGAGTGGGTGTTCGGCAGCCGCAGCAAGGTCGGCCGCACCGCCGCCGCGCTGACCGGGGACGGGGCCGCCGCCTCCTCGGCGAAGATCCAGGTCCAGGTCGCGCAGAAGGGCGGCGCCACTGCCGTACTGGACCGGCCGAAGATCATCACGAGGTCCGCAGCCGGCTCGCGGGACGTCCCGGACGGCCCCGGTGCCGCCGGGGGCACGTTCAAGGGTGACCTGTACGGGCGGATCGCGGTCTCCCTGACCGTCGTCGCCTTCCTCGTCCAGGCCGGTGGTGTCATCGCCCGCGCGATGTCCGTGCAGCGTGCCCCCTGGGGCAACATGTACGAGTTCTCGATCACCTTCTCCACGGTGGCCGTCGCCGCGTACCTGATCCTGATGGCGTTGAAGAAGAACGTCCGCTGGATGGGCCTGCTGCTGGTCACCACCGTCCTGCTGGACCTCGGCATCGCGACCACCGTGCTGTACACCTCCAGCGACCAACTGGTGCCCGCACTGCACTCGTACTGGCTGTGGATCCACGTCTCCACCGCCATCATCTGCGGCGCCGTCTTCTACATCGGCGCGGTCGCCACGCTGCTCTACCTGTTCCGCGACAGCTACGAGAACAAGCTCGCGAACGGCACCGAGCCCGGCTCCTTCGCCCAGTCCGTGCTGTCCCGGCTGCCCGCCGCGGCGACCCTCGACAAGTTCTCGTACCGCATCAACGCCGCCGTCTTCCCGCTCTGGACGTTCACGATCATCGCGGGCGCGATCTGGGCGGGCGACGCCTGGGGCCGCTACTGGGGCTGGGACCCCAAGGAAGTCTGGTCCTTCATCACCTGGGTCGCGTACGCCTGCTACCTGCACGCCCGCGCCACCGCGGGCTGGAAGGGCCGCAAGGCCGCCTACCTGGCGCTGATCGCGTTCGGCTGCTGGCTCTTCAACTACTACGGCGTGAACATCTTCGTCACCGGCAAGCACTCCTACGCCGGCGTCTGACCGTTCCCGCGTACGGGTGCGGAACGCGCCCCACCGGGCCACGCTGGAACCATGACCGACGCACTCCCCGTGATCGAACGTGGTACCGCCGAGACCCACGGTGACCGTCACCTCCTGCGGTTCGTGCTCCGGCTGCCCCACCCCGTCCCACGGGTGTGGGCAGCCGTTGCCAGTTCCGAGGGGCTGCGGGGCTGGCTCGCCGCCGCCGACCCGTTCGAGCCACGCATCGGCGGGGCGATCACACTGCGCTGGCTCAACACCGACCCGGACGGGAACGCCACGGTCGCCTCCGGCACCGTCACCGCCTGGGACGTCGAGCGCGTCGCCGAGTACACCCTCGAAGGGGTGCACGGCCGGATCCGCTTCCACCTGGAGCCGCCGCGCGGCGACCACGTGCTCCTGCGCTTCAGCAACGAGTTCCACGGCGACGACGCGCTGCGGCTGGACTGCCTCGCGGGCTGGCACAACCACTTCGAGTACCTGGTGGACACCCTGGACGGGCACCCCGTCGACTGGTCACGGTGGACGCTGACCCGATGGCGGGAACTTCGCGAGAGCTACGGTGCGGAGGACGGCGGCAAGCAGTTCTGAGCCGGGGGCTTCCCCTCCGGCCAGGCGATCGCCACGAACCGCTGGGAGTCGGCCCCGGGCGCCAGTTCCACCACCGGCACCGCCTTGTTGTACGGGTTGCCGTGGTTGTCCAGACAGATCCAGCCGCTGGCCCCCGACACCCGCAGCGACGCCTTGACCCGAGGCCACTGCTCACCCACGTCCGCCGGCTGCGGCAGCCGTTTGCGGTCCGGAGTGGCCTGCCGGATGGCGTGCACGGCCGTCGCCATCGCGTCGTGCGCGATGATCAACTGGCCGTCGGTCAGATCGGCGTCACCGGTCGGGCCGATCGGACCCACCGGTTTCTTCCCCACCACCTCCAGCAGATGCAGGAAGCTCTGGTAGTCCGCCGTTGAGCCGCCCGTCCGCACCGTCGACCCGCCCTTCCCCGCCGCCCAGGCGTCCGGGTGCGCGAGCGACGCGTACCGCACCGTCACCTTGCGGCGCAGCGCACCGCGGTCGAGCTTCTTGTCGCCGCCGAGATACGAACCCTCGTCACCGGTGAGCACGGTGAACGCCCGGTTCTGGCAGCCGCGGTCCCCGAGCGCGTTGATGAACTGCCGCAGCTGGGTATGGCGTCCGGCGAAGAACACCGTCTCCGCGTTCGTGTCGCAGATCAGATGCGTGATCTGCTGGAACGTGTTGGCCGTGGTCCCTTCGTCGGTCGGGTCCTTCGGCGAGGTGAACAACTGCGGCTCGTACCGGGTGCCCCTCACCCGCGTGGCGAATGCCGCCCTCAGCGTGTCGGTGTAGTTGTCGCCGGTACGGGTGTCCTGCACCAGCAGCGCCTTGTCGGCCTCCACCTTGCCGAACTGGGCCAGCGCGCGTGCCTCGTCCCGGTTGGTGGGGGAGACCCGGGCAAGCCCCGGGAACGGGTCGCCCTTCGGGCCGTTCGCGATGTCGTCCGCGGTGATCGTGGTGCCGACGACCGCGATGTGCGCCGCGGTCAGCTCCTTGAGCGCCGACTTCACCGCCGCACTGCTGGTGGCGACCCCCGAGACGGCCCGCAGCCGGTCCGGGGCGCCCGTCATCGTCTTCAGACGGTCCACCGCCGGGCGCCAGAACAGGTTGTTCTTCCCGGTATTGGCGAGCACCAGACGGATCTTCGGCACCTGCTCGTTCGACAGACGATTGGCCCGGTACTGCGCGGCGAAGGCGCCCTGCAGCTCCCGCCGCATCTTCGTACCCGTCGAGTCGTCCGTCGCCGTCAGCGGCAGCAGCAGCGCGACTGTCACGTACTTGCCCGGCTTCAGCCCGGCGTTCTCCCGCCCGATCGCCGCCGCGACATCGGTCAGCTTCGCCCTCCCGAAGTCGTAACCGGAGCCGGAGACACCGATGCACTCGTCACTGCCCTGCGGGCGCTCCACACCCGGCACGCACTGCCGGTTCTCCGAGGCGGTGATCCAGCGGATGCCGTACCACCCCGACGTGATCACCAACGCCCCGGTCAGCACCGTCGTGACGGCCTTCTGCCGGTTCGTGTACCAGACGCGATAACGCAACGGATTACGCATACGAGCCACCGTCCCCCTGGGTCCGTCCTGATCCGTGCACAGGGGCCGGCGGCCCCGGCGGCATGGACAGCGGCCGCCACGCCCTGATGTCCTGCGGCCAGTGCGTCGCCGCGTCCCACAGCACGCTGTTGCCCGTCGGGTGTCTCCCGGACAGCTGCCGCAGCTCGAACGCCATCTTCTCGGTCACCTCGTCGTCCGGCAGCGCCAGCGGATCGGAGAGCAGCCACACCGCGTGGAGCAGCCGGCGAAGCTGCAACTGCAGCTGGGCCGCCCGCTCGTCGAGCCCGGCGAGCCCCGTCTCCTCGTCCGGCAGCGAGCCCACCGCCTCCCGGCCCAAAGCGACCGCCCGCCGCGGATCGGCATCGCCGCCGCCCAGCGGGCGCGGATACGGCGCCGAGGCGATGAACCGCAGCGCATCCAGCCAGCGCACCACGTCCCCCAGCTCGAACTGCACCCGCAGATGCGTCACACACGCCCCCACCCCGCCCAGCACCAATTCCTGGTGCAGCCGGTGCGGGACGCTGGGGAAGCTGCCGCCGGGCACATACGCCCCGCGCAGCGACTCGTGCACCGCCCGCCACATCGCGTAATGCGGATGGTCGCCGTCCTGGAACCGCAGCCAGTGCAGCAGCAGCGAACGCAGCAGCGGATCGGCGACGAAGTGGTCGGGACCGACCTGCCAGTCCTCCGCCCGCAGCAGATCCCGTACGAGCAACGCCACATCGCCGTCCATCGGGACGCCGCGCAGCCGGGTCCTGGCCAGCAGCCGTGCCGACTCCTCCCCGTGCGCGGCCGCCAGCACACTCAGTACGTCCGGACGCTGCCCCGGCAGCAGCTGCCGCAGCAGCTCGTCCGCCACCCGCACCGGCGGCCGGTCCTCGCGCAGCTCCACCGTGCAGTCGAACAGGGCCCCCGGCACCAGCGTCGCCGGTTCGCGTGCCTCGCCCGCCGCCTGCGCGAACAGCGCCACCCCCAGCGGCCGACCGCCCGTCAGCCGGTGCACCCCGCGGGCCAGCCCGGCCGGGGTGCGGCCCGCAGGGTCGAACCGGTCGAACGCGGCCTGCACATGCGAGGCGTTCAGCGGGGTGAGGCCCACCGCGAGGATCCCGGACGTCACCTCCGTGGACCGCGCCCAGTGGCTGGCGTGCGCCACCTCCGGCAGCCGGCGCCGCACCGCATGGCTCAGCCCCTCGTGGTCCCGGACCCGGGAGGAGGCGAACACGGCGATGTGATCACGGCCCCCGGCGGCGCGCCGCCGCAGCACCGGCTCGACCAGCTGCCGCCCCAGCACCGTGTGCGCATTGTCGAGCAGCAGCACCGGGCGCCCCCGGCGGGCGCCCCGCGCCCTACCCCGGTACGCCCGGACCAGGTCCTCGACCAGCGCCAGCACCAGATGGTCCTCGGCGCGGCGACGCAGATCGCCGCCGCGCTCGAAGTCGACGGCCAGCTGCCGCAGCCCGATCCGGCCGTTGCCGCCCGCCTGCGGATAGGTCCCGTACCAGTCGGCCGAGCGCCGCTGGATGCGGCTGAACGTCTCCTCCAGCACCGTCTCCACGGTCGCCTCCGCCAGCAGCCCGGCCATCGGGACCAGGGAGTCGAGCGTGGTCGCGGCCAGCTTCGTCAGCACCTTGGTGACCCAGCCGGTCCACGCGTCCCCCTTGGAGTGGACGGTGGCCAGCACCGGGCCGAGCGACTGGAGATCGCGCTGCGCCCGGGTCTCGTCCTCCCGGGTCCACGAGATGGAGGCGACCGCGACCAGGCCGAGGCTCAGCCGCGGGAACTGCACCGAGGGCGCGGCCCGCACCCGGGCCCCGAACTGGGCGACGAGACCGGGCAGCGCACCGATGACGGGTGTCCAGGCGGGACCGGGATCCTCGGGCGGGGTGACGGCCTCGCAATCGGTCAGGGCGACCGGGGTGATCTCCCGGTACACATGCCGTAACTGCTTGAGCACCGCGGTCTTGCCCATGCCGCGCCCGCCGGTCAGCACGACGACGGGCGGATCGTCGCGGTGCTCGTACGCGGTCCTGGCGGAGCCGTAGGGGGTGAGACCTGTCAGACGCGCCGCAAGTCCGTCGTTGCCGAAGATCGCCTCACGTCCGTACAGTTCTCTGTCCACAGCACCCCCAGTGCCGACGCCCATCCGAACTGTCACATCGTCAACACCAGGATATCGGCGGTGTGTTGGAGAGGGGTGAGGATTTTCGAACGCTATTCGGTACCGATGTCCTCGTGCCAGAGGTCGGGGTGGTCGCGGATGAACTCCCGCATCAGGGCGGTGCATTCGGGGTCGTCGAGCAGTACGACCTGGACGCCGTGCTCGGCCAGCCAGTCGTGGCCGCCGTGGAAGGTGGCGGCCTCGCCGATGACCAGCCGGGAGATGCCGAACTGGCGGATCAGGCCGCTGCAGTACCAGCAGGGCGAGAGCGTGGTGACCATGGTCGTACCGCGGTACGAACGCTGCCGGCCGGCCGCGCGGAAGGCGGCGGTCTCCGCGTGCGTGGACGGATCTCCGTCCTGGACACGGCGGTTGTGACCCCGGCCGAGGAGCGTGCCGTCCGCGGCGTAGAGGGCCGCGCCGATCGGGATGCCGCCCTCGGCGAGACCGGCGCGGGCCTCCGCGAGGGCGGTGGCGAGCATGGTCCTGTCGTTCATGCGCGTCTCTCCTGGTGGTCGGTACGCGGGGAACAGCGCCCCGGGGGGCGCTGTTCCCGGACCGCCGCTCCATGCGCGTGGTGCACGCGGCCCTCGAAGCGCCCCGCAGGAGCGGACAGTGCCGCTGCCCCTGCTCGAACGGCCGGGGCAGCTGCTGTATCCGTGCGTCTTTGCGCTACGAGGCGGGCGGAGCGGACTCCTCGGGACCGGCCCCGCTCTCCCGGCGCTTGAGCTCCTCCTCGCGGCGGCGCAGATCCGCCTCCCAGTTCTTGAGGAGCGACTCGTCCTTCTTGTTCTCTTCCTTCAGCGTCCTCAGGAAATCCGGATTGTCGTCCGGCGCCACCCACTCGTGGCGGCGATTGCGGTGCCATTCGGAGGGCGTCCGGCCTCCGGCGGGCACCTGGCGCAGCTTGCCGGCGGCCAGCCACACGATCGGGCCGACGATCCAGAAGAGCAGGATGATGAAGACCCAGGCGATCTTCGGCAGGTGCTTGGCCTCGTCCTCCGGGGTGTTCAGACAGTCGATGAACGCGTAGATCGTCAGCGCCAGAGGCAGGAGATAGATCAAGGCCCGGAACATGGTGGAAGGGTCCCCCCACAAAGAGATGGCGGGGCACTGTCCCGCCCCGGTGACGGGCCCAGGGTAGCCCGTGGCCGATACTGGATCGCATGGCTTACGACGATCTTCGTTCCCTCCTCCGGGCGCTGGAGCGCGAGGGCGAGCTCAAGCGCATCAAGGCCGAGGTCGACCCCTACCTGGAGGTCGGCGAGATCGTCGACCGCGTGAACAAGGCGGGCGGCCCCGCGCTGCTCTTCGAGAACGTCAAGGGCTCGTCGATGCCCCTGGCCATGAATGTCTTCGGGACCGACCGGCGGCTGCTGAAGGCGCTCGGGCTGAAGTCGTACGCCGATATCAGCGACAAGATCGGCGGCCTGCTGAAGCCGGAGCTGCCGCACGGCTTCGTCGGAGTGCGCGAGGCGTTCGGCAAGCTCGGCTCGATGGTGCACGTGCCGCCGAAGAAGGTGAAGTCGGACAGCGCCCCCGTGCAGGAGGTCGTCCTCACCGGCGACGACGTGGACCTGGACCGGCTGCCCGCACTCTTCACCTGGCCCGAGGACGGCGGCTCCTTCTTCAACCTGGGGCTCACCCACACCAAGCACCCGGAGACCGGCGTACGGAACCTGGGGCTCTACCGGCTCCAGCGCCACGACCGGCGCACCATCGGGATGCACTGGCAGATCCACAAGGACAGCCGCAACCACTACCAGGTCGCCGCCAAGCGCGGGGAGCGGCTGCCCGTCGCGATCGCGTTCGGGGCGCCGCCCGCGGTGACGTACGCGTCCACCGCCCCACTGCCCGGGGATATCGACGAGTATCTGTTCGCCGGGTTCATCCAGGGCAAGCGGATCGAGATGGTCGACTGCAAGACCGTGCCGCTGCAGGTCCCGGCGCAGGCGGAGGTCGTCATCGAGGGGTGGCTGGAGCCCGGGAAGATGCTTCCCGAGGGGCCGTTCGGCGACCACACCGGGTTCTACACGCCGCAGGAACCGTTCCCCGCGCTGACCATCGACTGCGTGACCATGCGGAAGCGTCCGCTGCTCCAGTCGATCGTGGTGGGCCGGCCGCCGACCGAGGACGGGCCGCTGGGGCGGGCCACCGAGCGGTTCTTCCTGCCCCTGCTCAAGATCATCGTGCCGGATATCGTGGACTACCACCTTCCGGAGGCGGGCGGCTTCCACAACTGCGCGATCGTCTCGATCGACAAGAAGTACCCGAAGCACGCCCAGAAGGTGATGAGTGCCATCTGGGGCGCGCACATGATGTCGCTGACCAAACTGATCGTCGTCGTGGACTCCGACTGCGACGTCCACGATCTGCACGAGGTCGCCTGGCGGGCGCTCGGCAACACCGACTACGCCCGGGACCTCACTGTCACCGAAGGCCCGGTCGATCATCTCGACCACGCCTCCTACCAGCAGTTCTGGGGCGGCAAGGCGGGCATCGACGCGACGAAGAAGTGGCCCGAGGAGGGCTACACCCGGGACGGGGGCTGGCCGGACATGGTCGAGTCCGATCCGGAGACGGCGGCGAAGGTCGACCGCCGGTGGAAGGAGTACGGGCTGTGAGTGCGGCCGAAGCGACGCTGGGTCCCGGGCCCGCGCAACCGACCGGCAGGGTCAAGGCGTTCTTGCGGCTCGTGATGATCGAGCACTCGGTCTTCGCGCTGCCCTTCGCCTACATCGCCTCGCTGACCGCGATGTTCCGCCTCGACGAGCACATCCACTGGGTGCGCCTGCTGCTCGTCACCATCGCGATGGTCGGGCTGCGCACGTTCGCCATGGCCGCGAACCGGATCATCGACCGCGAGATCGACGCCCGTAATCCGCGTACCGCCGGCCGTGAGCTGGTCACCGGTGCCGTCTCCGTGAGGTCGGCGTGGACGGGCGCGCTCGTCGCGGTCGTCGTCTTCCTCGGCGCCGCCGCGCTGCTGAACCCGCTGTGTCTGGCGCTCGCGCCGATCGCCGTCGTGCCGATGGTCGTCTATCCGTACGGCAAGCGGTTCACCCACTTCCCGCACGCCATCCTCGGCATCGCGCAGGCCATAGGGCCCATCGGGGCCTGGCTGGCGGTCACCGGCAGCTGGTCGTGGGACGCGGTGATACTCGGACTCGCGGTCGGCATCTGGATCGGCGGCTTCGACCTGATCTTCGCCTGCCAGGACGTCCAGGCGGACCGCGCGCACGGTGTGTTCTCGGTCCCGGCCCGCTTCGGGATCCCGGCCGCGCTGTGGGGGGCGCGGGTCTGCCATGCGGTGACGACCGGGCTGCTGGTCTGGTTCGGCCTGGCGACGGGTGCGGAGCTGCTCTACTGGATCGGGATGGTGATCGTCGCCGTGGCGTTCGTGTACGAGCACCGCGTGGTGCGGCCGCACGATCTGTCCCGGCTGAACCGGGCGTTCTTCTCCGTCAACGGATTCATCGGGATCGCGCTGTTCGCATGTGCCCTGCTGGACCTGCTGGTGCGCGGCCTCACACCGTGAAGGCGGGGGGTACGGGGCGGGTGCTACGGCGCGGGCGGCGGAACGCGAACGCCGCGCCCACCCCTCCGATCAGCCCGAACAGATGCCCCTGCCAGCTGATCCCGGAGTCGGTCGGCAGGACTCCCCACAGCAGTGAGCCGTAGACCGCGGCGATCACGACGCCCACCACGATGTCGATCGGCCTCCGGTCGACGAAGCCGCGGACCAGCAGATAACCGAAGAGACCGAAGACGACGCCGGACGCGCCGAGCGTGACGGTGTGCGGCGGCGCCGTCAGCCAGACGCCGAAGCCGCTGACGACGATGACGGTGAGGACGACGGCGGCGAACCGGCGTATCCCGCCGAGGGCGGCGATGAAGCCGAGGACCAGCAGCGGGACGGTGTTGGAGGCGACATGCTCCCACCCGCTGTGCAGGAACGCTGCGGGCACGATGTCGAGGAGTTCGGCCGGCTCGCGCGGGGTGATGCCGTAGGTGTCGAGTGCCTGGCCGGTCGCCGTGTCGATGCCTTCGAGCACCCACAGCAGTGCGATCCAGCCCAGCATCAGCGCGCCGGCTGTTGTCGCCCGCGCGGAGGTGCCTGTACGGGTACCGGTCACGGCCGCCCCCTGTCCTTGGCCGTCGACGGCCTGTCCTTCACCTGTCGGAACGCGCGGAGCCCCTCGCTCGGTTCCGCAACTCCTGCGCCGGATAGGCTCGGGGGTGTGGAATCCGGGACTTCAGTGAGTCAGCAGCAGCGGCAGCCTTGGATTGTCGGGGTTTCGGGCGCCTCAGGTACACCATTCGCCGCCGCCGTGCTGCGTGGTCTGCTGGCCGCGGGCGAGAGCGTCGACCTGGTGGTGAGCCGGGCCTCTCGGCTGACGCTGCTGGACGAGACCGGGATCGCCTTCCGCGACGCACGCTGGCGGGAGGACCTGCGGAGCTGGCTGGCGCGCGGCGCGGACGGGAAGCCGGACACCTTCGAGGTGGGCGATGCGGAGCTCGACGGCGTACGGCACTGGGCGGCCGGTGATCTCGCGGCCGGGCCGTCCTCGGGGTCGTACCCGGCGAAGGGGATGCTGATCGTTCCCGCCTCGACGGCCTGTGTGGCCGGAGTGGCGCTCGGGCTCTCGAAGGATCTGCTGCAGCGGGCCGCGAGCGTGACGCTCAAGGAGCGGCGGAAGCTGGTCGTCGCGGTGCGCGAGACTCCGCTGAATGGTCAGACGCTGAAGCATCTGGTGGCCCTGGACGAGGCGGGCGCCGTGGTGCTGCCCGCCTCTCCGGCGTTCTATGCGGGCGCGACGCACATCCAGGATCTGGTGGACTTCGTCGCGGGGCGGGTGCTGGACGCGGCAGGGGTGCCGCACCAGCTGTACCGCCGGTGGGAGGGGAAGCTCGGTGGCTCCCGTGACTGAGGCCGGGTTCGCCCCGGCGGAACTCAGCGCTTCTTCGGGGCGCGCGGGGTGCGGGTCTTGTCGATCCGGTGCGCGGCGGCGGGCTGGTGGGCACGCGAGCGGTTGGCCAGGTCCTGCAGCTCGCGCATCCGGGCGTAGGCCATCTCGATCGTGTACACGGTGTTTTCACTCCTGAGGATTCGAAAGCACTTTTTGGAATATCTGGAAGATTTACAGGGCGTGGGCTCTGTATGCCTTAGATTCTACACGTAAACTCGCGGTACTGCTGAACAATGGAAGGTTTCAGTCATATGGACGCGGTGGACAGGCAGCTCATCCAGGCCCTGAGGGAGAACGGCAGGGCCTCGTACGCCGAGCTGGGGCGGCTCGTCGGGCTCTCCGGGCCCAGCGTCACCGACCGCATCAACCGGCTGGAAACCGCCGGTGTCATCACCGGTTACCGCGCCACCGTCGACGCCGCCTCGCTCGGGCTCGGGGTCACGGCCCTGATCGGCATCTCGCTCTCCGACGCCGCCGACCACGAGGACGTCGCGCGCCGGCTCAAGGACCTCGCCGAGATCGAGGACTGCTGGTTCATCGCGGGCGACGACTCGTTCATGCTCAAGGTGCGGGTCGGTGACGTCGACGGCCTGGAGAAGACCATTCGCCGGCTCAGCGGCACGAAGGGCGTCTCCCGGACCCGTACGACGATCGTGCTCTCCACCAAGTGGGAGAACCGGGTCGGGGAACTCCCCGAGGAGCCGTAGGCGTACCGTGGTGGAGCCCCCGGGGGACCGGGGGTTTCTGCCGGCGTCACGGCGGAATCCGGTGGAACGAACAGCACGTCAGAGACATCTGGGAGGCAGCCGCATGGACGTTGGGCTCAAGCGCGAGCTGGAGGAGAAGGTTCGTGCGGGGGAGCGGCTGACCCGTGAGGACGGCATCGCCCTCTACGAGTCGGACGACCTGGCCTGGCTCGGTGGCCTCGCCCACGAGGTGCGCACGCGCAAGAACGGTGACGTCGTGCACTTCAACGTCAACCGGCACCTCAACATGACGAACGTGTGCACCGCCTCGTGCGCGTACTGCTCGTTCCAGCGCAAGCCGGGCGAGAAGGACGCGTACACGATGCGCATCGAGGAGGCCGTCCGCCTCGCGAAGGCGATGGAGGGCGAGAACCTCACCGAGCTGCACATCGTCAACGGACTGCACCCCACCCTCCCGTGGCGCTACTACCCGCGCTCCCTCAGTGCGCTGAAGGAAGCCCTGCCGCAGGTCTCCCTCAAGGCGTTCACCGCCACCGAGATCCACCACTTCGAGACCATCTCCGGGCTCTCCGCCTCGGAGATCCTCGACGAGCTGATCGAGGCCGGTCTGGAGTCGCTGACCGGTGGCGGCGCGGAGATCTTCGACTGGGAGGTCCGCCAGCACATCGTGGACCACAACACTCACTGGGAAGACTGGTCGCGCATCCACCGCCTCGCGCACGAGAAGGGTCTGAAGACCCCGGCGACGATGCTGTACGGGCACATCGAGGAGCCGCGTCACCGCGTCGACCATGTGCTGCGACTGCGCGAGCTGCAGGACGAGACCGGTGGATTCCAGGTCTTCATCCCGCTCCGCTACCAGCACGACTTCGTGGACATGAAGGACGGCAAGGTCCGCAACAAGCTCCAGGCGCGGACGACGATGGCGACCGGCGCCGAGGCGCTGAAGACCTTCGCGGTCTCGCGTCTGCTCTTCGACAACGTCCCGCACGTCAAGGTCTTCTGGGTGATGCACGGCGTGCAGACCGCCCAGCTCGCGCTGCAGCACGGCGCGGACGACATGGACGGCTCGGTCGTCGAGTACAAGATCACGCACGACGCGGACAACTACGGCACGCCGAACAAGCTCGGCCGTGACGACCTGCTGGACCTGATCCGGGACGCGGGCTTCCGCCCCGTCGAGCGCAACACCCGGTACGAGATCATCCGCGAGTACCCGGGGCCGGACGCGGAGCGTCGCGAGGCGCCGCAGCCGATGCGCGTCTGACGTCCGGCACGTCCCTGCGCACCGCTCCGCACGAAAGCCCCGGCCGCCGTCCCCGGCCGGGGCTTTCTCGCTGCTCCCGCTGGGCTGACCGCAGGGGGGCTTCGAGCTGAACCTGCCCGCCGAAGCGATCGATATCGGGGCATGCTTCACTGGTCGGGCAGGATTGCCGTACGTAGAGAGAAGGCCAGCCGTGTCCGCTGCCAAGCCGAGCGCAACGATCCGGTACACCCTGATGCGCCTCAGCATCTTCGTCGGCTGCCTCGCCGTCGTCGCCGTGGCTGTCACCTACGGTCTGCTGCCCTCCGGACTCGGCGGGTCCAACGTCATGTGGGTCGTCTTGCTGGCCCTGGTTCTCTCCGCGCCCCTCAGTTTCGTGCTGCTGCGCAAGCAGCGTGACGAGATGTCCGCGCAGATCGCCCCCAGGATCGACCGCGCCAAGGCGCGGCTCGCGGCGAACCAGGGCCAGGAGGACGACGCCGCATAGCGAGCGCGTGGAGCCCGTGAGGGCCGCGTGGGTGTCGGGGGACACGTAAGGTTCCTCACAGCCGCGGAGATCTTCTTCCGGACCCCAGTACCGAGCTTCCCGCTCATGTACTGGGGTTTCGTCGTTTCCCGGGGCCGGGCAGGCCTGGTTGCCCAAAGAAGATCTTTGAGGATCTCAAAGTTCAAGTGTTAACGTGTTCGGCATGAAGACAGCTGTGCGCCCCCGCCGTTCGGCGAGCATTCCGCTCGTGGCGCGCCTGCATGTCGATCTCTGCCGCTGTATGTCCGCGGTCTGTTAGCCGCAACGTCGAACCGGCACCATGCAGCGGCGCCGCCCCTGACGCGGGCGCCGCACCCCCGTCCCCCCGTCTCGTTCCCGTGCGCCCCGATGCGTCACATCAGGAGTGTGTCCGTGTCCGCGAATCCCGCGTCCGCCACCGCCGGCAAGCCGTCCGGCTCCGGTTTCCGTATACCCAAGGTCCCGTTCTGGGCCCAGATCGTCGCCGGTCTCGTCCTCGGCGTGCTGCTCGGGTGGCTCGCCCGCAGCCAGGACATCAACTGGCTCTACACCACGCTCGACAAGGTCGGCCACACCTTCGTCCAGCTGCTGAAGCTGGCCGTCGCGCCCCTCGTCTTCTTCGCGATCCTGGTGTCGATCACCAACCTGCGCAAGGTCAACAACGCCGCCCGGCTGGCCAGCCGCACACTGCTCTGGTTCATGATCACCTCGCTGATCGCGGTCGCCATCGGCCTTGCGATCGGTCTGATCACCAACCCGGGTGCGGGCACCGGCCTGACCCCGAAGGACGGCAAGCTGCCGGAGGGCGCGGGCTCCTGGCTCGACTTCCTGACCGGCATCATCCCGGAGAACGTGATCACCCCGTTCACCGAGCTGAACGTCCTGCAGATCGTCTTCATGGCCGCCGTCGCCGGTATCGCCGCGCTCCAACTCGGCGAGAAGGCCCAGCCGATCCTCACCCTCAGCGAGTCGATCCTGGAGCTCCTCCAGAAGGCCCTGTGGTGGGTCATCCGGCTGGCCCCCATCGGCACCATCGGCCTCATCGGCTATGCGATCGCCGACTACGGCTGGGACCTGATCGGCAAGTACGCGACGTTCACCGCCGACGTCTACATCGGTTGCGCCCTGGTGCTGTTCGGTGTGTACCCGCTGCTGCTCGCCACCGTCGCCAAGGTCAATCCGGTCCAGTTCTTCAAGGGTGCCTGGCCCGCGATCCAGCTGGCCTTCGTCTCCCGCTCCTCGGTCGGCACGATGCCGGTCACCCAGAAGGTCACCGAGCGTCTCGGCGTCCCGAAGGAGTACGCCAGCTTCAGCGTCCCGTTCGGGGCGACCACGAAGATGGACGGCTGCGCCGCGATCTACCCGGCGCTGTCGGCGATCTTCATCGCCCAGATCTTCGACGTGCAGCTGGGTGTCGGTGACTACATCCTGATCGCGTTCGTCTCCGTGATCGGCTCGGCGGCCACCGCCGGTCTCACCGGTGCGACGGTCATGCTGACCCTTACGCTGTCGACGCTGGGTCTGCCGCTGGAGGGTGTCGGTCTGCTGATGGCCATCGACCCGATCCTGGACATGATGCGTACGGCCACCAACGTGGCCGGACAGGCGCTGATCCCGGTGATCGTCTCGGCGCGCGAGAAGATCCTCGACCTCGACGCGTACCACTCGGCCTCGTCCTCCCCGATCGACGACGTCGAGGTACGCGAGGCGGAGCAGCAGGTGAGCGTGCCGGTCGCCGCGTAACGACCACAGCTTCAGCCGAGCGCCCCCGGTCCGTCCGTCGACGGACCGGGGGCGCTCGCCGTTGTGCGGGCGCGGGCCGGCATCTCAGGGAGCGGTGCCCGCGGCGACGAAGAGGGGGAGGGCGAGGAGCAGCCGTCCGGTTCGGGCGCGTGCGCGCTGGTCCGCGGTCCAGGCCGAGGCCTCCGCGGCGGTGAGGGCGCGGTCGAGTGCGCGCTGGACTGCGAGCACGACGACTTCACCCAGTGCCCCCACTACCGCACGCACGTGGCACTCGGGCTCTGAGCGCCACGTGCGTATGCGACGCGACGTGACCCGTCCCGTCCGGGGCGGGTCAGGGCTGCTGGAACCCGACCTCGGGGTTGTCCGGTGTCGGGCCGTCCAGGAGTGGTTGGGGCGTGCCCCGCAGATGGAGATCGAAGAAGGCCGCGACATAGTCCCGGGTGATCCGCATCGAGCGTTCGCCGGAGAGCGGTGCCTCGGGGTCGACTATGCCCAACTGGCCTCCCAGCGCGGGGACATCGGTGAAGGTGAAGTGGCCGGAGTCGGTGACGGTCAGCCAGCGCTTCCAGCCGTCCAGCCGTGCCCAGCCCTCGTCCCAGCTCTCGTCCTCACCGCCGGGGTGGTGGTCGGAGGCGGTGCCGAGCATCAGGAACGGTCTGCCGTCGAGTCCGCCGGCGGGGACCGGGTCGAAGAAGGTGCCGTCCATGTCGACCCCGGCGCGCACGCGGTGGTCGGCGGCCATGGTCGAGGCGGTCGCGTTGCCGCCGATGGAATGACCGGCCATGCCGATCCGGTGCGGGTCGATCATGTGGGCGTGACGCCAGGCTGGGTGACGTCCGGTCAGCCGGTCCAGTACGAAGGAGAGGTCCTTGGCCCGCCCCGTGGCCACGGCTGCCATGCCCGCCGTCGTCGACGTCTGTTCGCAGGCGGCGCAGGTGAGCAGACGCCCGCCGGGGAAGGTCGTGCCGGTGGACTCGTAGGCGTGGTCGACCGTCGCGACGACGTATCCCCGGCTTGCCAGGTCTTCGGCCAGACCGGTGAGCGTTGTTCGCGGAGTGCCGAAGCCGGGGGAGAGCACCACCAGCGGGAACCGGCCGTGTGCCGGGCGGGCGGCCAGGCGGGCGTGGGTGAGGGTGGCGCTGACCGTGGTCGCGGGGATCACGTCCTCCAGCCCCCGTGACGCCAGCATCAGCCGGGCTTCGTCCGTGGTCATGTACGGCGCGGTCGTCGTGCCGCTGCCGGGAAGGGCCGGGTAGTGGACCGACACCATCAACTGCCGGGCGCCCGCGGCGGGGACCCAGGGGTCCGGGCGACTCCAGTCGGTCAGATGCAGGGTGTCCCGGCCTGTCGCGTAGGGTCCGGTCGGCCTGGGAACCTCCAGCGACGGCTCGGTGGCGGCGTGTGCCGCAGGTGTCGCATCGGGACGGGTTCCGGGACCCGCGGCGGCTAAGGCGGTCGAGGGTGCGGCGAGCAGGACGGCCAGGGCGATCGCCGTGGCCGTGGCCCGGCTGCGAGGACTGATCATGGTGAAGACGCTACGGATCCGCCGGTGCGGGAGCATCGCGCGCAGGGGGGAACCGCCGTCCCACCACAGGGTGATCCCGGGCTCCGGAAGACCCGACTTTCGGCGGGGGTATATCCGGCCACTCGGCGGCCGCGGAAGTCCTCTCCGTACGACGGGCCAGGGGAGGAATTCGCCTCGGAGATCGAGACGCTGTACCGGACGTCGGCCATGGAAGCAGGCCACCACTCACGCCTGTTCGCGACTTTGGGCCCTACGCATGCGTTCTCTGGGCCCGGTGGGTCTATGGGGGACGCTGAAACTCCGGCACTCTTGAGTCCGTTCAACCCGGATTGATGCCCCGCACCGCACTCCACGCCCGGATTTTCGACTCGGAGGACGTATGCGATCCCTACGTATCGCCCTGCTGGCCCTCGTGGCTCTGCTCGCAGGACTGCTCACCGCGACTCCCGCCGCAGCGGCGCCGAACTTCAAGGCACCGTTCCCCTGCGGCCAGACCTGGACCTACAGCCACCATTCGGCGGAGGTCAGATCGGCGCTCGACTTCGTGCGCACGGACGGCGGGGCCACCGTCGGGACCCCGGTCCTCGCCTCGTCCGGCGGGACCGCACACCGCTACTCCCAGCCCAGCGGCGCGGGCAACTACATCGTGATCGACCATGGCGGCGGCTGGCAGACCTACTACTTCCACCTCGCCTCCTACTCCGTCGCCGACGGCGCCTCGGTCAACCAGGGCCAGCAGATCGGCGTGACGGGCACGACCGGCAACAGCTCCGGCGCCCACATCCACTACGAGCAGCTGTACAACGGTGTCGGCCAGAGCATCGCGATCAACGGCCAGTCGCTGGCCCCGTACCCCGGCTCGTACAACAGCAAGTACCTGACCAGCGACAACGGTTGTGGTGGCGGGAAATACTGGGTGGACACGTTCGCCAATGCGACGGGTTACGCCGCAGCCAACACCGCTGACGCACAGGGCGTACTGAACGCGGGCACGAACTACGTCTACTGCAAGGTGTGGGGCGCCCAGGTCGGCTCGGGCAGCTCCTACAACCACTGGTGGCTGAAGACCGACCTGGACACGGTCTACGCGGGCAAGAACGGTCGCGGCGCGTACGTCTCCGCGTACTACCTCTCGCGCTGGGGCAACGACGAGGCGCGCGACAACAACGGCACGGTCATTCCGAACTGCTGACGGTCCGGTGGGTGGTCCCGTCCGTTTCCCGGCAGGGGGCGGGCGGGACCGCCGGGGCCTCTCGCGCTGCCCGACCGAACCGTTCCCGTGGACGGCTCTGTTCCGCCGGTATGCGCGGACGTCGCCCGGTGGTCCATGGCGGTCCGGCGGCCGGTCGAGGTGACGGATCCGCCGTTCTTCTCCCCCTCTCTTGTCTGATGCATCGTCAGGTACGACGATGGCAGCCGCCCTGAAAATGACGACGTGTCAGATCGGGAAACCGGTCGGGGTGGAAGCGGAGGAAGGGAGGCGACCCGGTGCCGATACTGCCCACCGGGCGGCTGTCGTACGGGATGCAGCTCCCGGTCCAGTCGCAGAGCACCATCTACACGGAAGCGTGGGAGGCCTCGGCCGGGCCCGGCGATCTCGCCGAGATCGCCCGCACCGCCGACCGCACCGGCTTTGCCTATCTGGCGAGCTGCGACCACGTCGCGATTCCGCGGCGGCTCGCCGATGTCATGGGCACCGTCTGGTACGACCCGGTGGCCACCCTGGCCTTTCTTGCCGGGATCACCGAGCGCGTCCTGCTGATGAGTCATGTCGCCGTCGTCGGGCTGCGTCATCCGCTCGCCACCGCCAAGCAGTACGCCACGCTCGACCATCTGTCCGGTGGCCGGCTGATCCTCGGGGTCGGGGCCGGGCATGTGCGGGAGGAGTTCGAGGCGCTCGGGGCGGACTTCGACGGGCGCGGCGCCGTGCTCGACGAGACCATCGACGCGCTGAAGGCGGCGCTCGGGCCGGAGGAATACCCGGAGTTCGCCGGGGAACGATTCTCGTTCACCGGACTCGGGCAGCGGCCGCGGCCCGCGCAGGAGCGGGTTCCGGTCTGGGTGGGCGGCTCCTCGCCCGCCGCGGTGCGGCGGGCCGCGCTGCGGGGTGACGGGTGGCTGCCGCAGGGGGATCCGAGGGACCGGCTGCCGCAGCAGATCGCCAGGGTGCGGGCGTTGCGGGAGGAGGCCGGTATCGAGGCGCCCCTGGTCGTCGGTGCCATCACCGAGCCGCTGTACGTGGGGGAGCCGGGCTGGGCCGTGGGGCGGCGCACGCTCAGCGGGAAGCCCGAGGCGCTCGCCGAGTCCTTGCGCGCGTACGGGGCGATGGGGGTGCACCAGATCCAGGTGCGATTCCGCACCCGGAGCCGCGGCGAACTGACCGATCAGATGGCGGCGTTCGCCGCCGATGTCGCTCCCTGTCTCGATCAGCAGTGAGGAGTACGGACATGGGCAAGCTGGAAGGGCGTGTCGTCCTCATCAGCGGCGCCGCGCGCGGGCAGGGCGAGCAGGAGGCGCGGCTCTTCGTCGCGGAGGGCGCCCGGGTGGTGATCGCCGATGTGCTCGACGACCTCGGGGAGGCGCTGGCGAAGGAGCTGGGGGAGGGGGTCGCCCGGTTCGTGCATCTCGATGTGAGCCGGGAGGAAGAGTGGCAGGGCGCGGTCGCCGCCGCGAAGGGCGCCTTCGGGAAGATCGACGGGCTGGTCAACAACGCGGGGATTCTCCGGTTCAACGAGCTGGTGACCACCCCTCTGGAGGAGTTCCAGCAGGTGGTGCAGGTCAATCAGGTGGGCGCCTTCCTGGGGATCAAGAACGTCGCGCCGGAGATCGAGGCCGCGGGCGGCGGGACGATCGTCAACACCGCCTCATACACCGGGCTCACCGGCATGGCCTTCGTCGGCGCGTACGCCGCGACCAAGCATGCCGTGCTCGGGCTGACCAGGGTCGCGGCGGTGGAGCTCGCGGGCAAGGGGATACGGGTCAACGCGGTGTGCCCGGGGGCCGTGGACACGGCGATGACGAACCCGGCCGCACTCGATCCGGCCGCGGACCCGGAGGAGTCCCGGGCGGCGGTGGCGGAGCTCTACAGGAAGCTCGTGCCGCTGGGGCGGATCGGGCAGCCGGAGGAGGTTGCGGCCCTGGCGCTCTTCCTGACCTCGGAGGACTCCTCGTACATCACCGGGCAGCCGTTCGTCATCGACGGCGGCTGGATGGCCGGGGTCAGTCTGTTCTGAGCGCACGTGCTGACGATGCGTCAGGTATTGACGGGCTGGGTGGCCGGTGGAACAGTCGGTCGCATCACAATCTGACGATGTGTCAGAAATGATTGAGGACGGTGAACCCCCTTGGAATTCGGGCTGTTTGTACAGGGGTACGTGCCCGCCGCGCGCGCCGAGGTCGACCCCGAGGCAGAGCACAAGGCGCTGATCGAGGAGACCGAGTACGTCATCCAGGCGGACAGGTCCGGTTTCAAGTACGCCTGGGCCTCCGAGCACCACTTCCTGGAGGAGTACTCGCATCTCTCGGCCAACGACGTGTACCTGGGGTACCTCGCGCACGCCACGGAACGGATCCACCTCGGATCCGGCATCTTCAACCCCCTCGCCCCCGTCAACCACCCCGTGAAGGTGGCCGAGAAGGTCGCCATGCTCGACCATCTGTCGGAAGGCCGCTTCGAGTTCGGCTCGGGGCGCGGGGCCGGCAGCCACGAGATCCTCGGGTTCATGCCGGGCATCACCGACATGAACCACACCAAGGAACTCTGGGAAGAGACCATCGCCGAGTTCCCCAAGATGTGGCTCCAGGACGAGTACGTCGGCTTCCAGGGCAAGCACTGGTCGCTGCCGCCCCGCAAGATCCTGCCGAAGCCGTACGGCACGTCCCACCCGGCGATGTGGTACGCGGCGGGGTCGCCGTCCTCGTATGCCATGGCTGGCCGGAAGGGCCTCGGCGTGCTGGGCTTCAGCGTGCAGAAGGTCTCCGACATGGAGTGGGTCGTCGAGTCGTACAAGACGGCCGTCAAGGACGCGGAGCCGGTCGGTGGCTTCGTCAACGACAACGTCATGGTGACGTCCACGGCCATCTGTGCCGAGACGCACGCCAAGGCGGTCGAGATCGCGGTCGGCGGCGGGCTGAACTACCTTCAGTCGCTGCTGTTCCGCTACCACGACACGTTCCCGCGGCCCGAGGGCATTCCGGAGTGGCCGGAGCTGCTGCCCGAGTACAGCGAGGAGATCATTGAGCTGCTGATCGCCGAGGAGCTGATGATCTGCGGGGATCCGGACGAGGTGCTGCGGCAGTGCAGGCGGTGGGAGCAGGCGGGGGCGGATCAGCTGAGCTTCGGACTGCCGATCGGAATCAGTCCCGAGGACACGATGAACTCGATCCGACTGATCGGTGAGCACGTCATTCCGAAGATCGATACGGATCCGGTGCACCGCACGACGCGGTTCCGCGAGGCGGCGTAGCCGGGGGCGCCCGGCGCGGGCCCGTTCGCCCACCCGTCCCTTGCCGGAGCCGGGCCTCCTCCCCCGGCTGCGGCAAGGGGCGGGTGGGGGGCAGCCCCACAGGATCACCCCCGTCCCCACACGAGCGGCGTCTTCCCGGACCGTCGCTCGGCGAGCCGGGGTGCGTACCGCGGTCGTACGCACCCCGGCTGCACACCCACCGCAGAAGGGAACCCGTCATGCTCGACCACCTCATCCGCGGAGCGACCGTCGTGGACGGCACCGGCGCTCCCCCGTACACCGCCGACCTCGGCATCCGCGACGGCCGCATCGCCGTCATCGCCGAGCCCGGCACCCTCACCGAGGAGGCTGTGACCTCGGAGGACGCCACCGGACTCGTGCTCGCGCCCGGCTTCGTCGACCCCCACACCCACTACGACGCCCAGCTCTTCTGGGACCCGTACGCCACCCCGTCCATGAACCACGGCGTCACCACCGTCGCCGGCGGCAACTGCGGCTTCACCCTCGCCCCGCTCCACCCCGACCGGCCCGAGGACGCCGACTACACGCGCCGCATGATGTCCAAGGTCGAGGGCATGGCACTCAAGGCGCTGGAGGACGGCGTCGACTGGTCCTGGTCCAGCTTCCGTGAGTACCTCGACGCCCTCGAAGGACGCATCGCGGTCAACGCCGGGTTCATGGTGGGTCACTGCGCCCTGCGGCGGCACGTCATGGGCGCCGACGCGGTCGGCGGGCAGCCCACTGGCGCCCAGCTCGACGCGATGCTGCGCCTCTTCCACGACGCCATGGACGCCGGGGCGTGGGGGCTTTCCACCACCCAGTCCGCCACCCATTCCGACGGCGACGGCAGGCCCGTCGCCTCCCGGCACGCCCTCCCCGAGGAACTCCTCGCGCTCTCCCGCGCCGTCGGCGAACACGAAGGCACTCAGCTCGAAGCGATTGTCGCGGGCTGCCTCGACCAGTTCTCCGACGACGAGATCGACCTCCTCGTCGACATGACCGCGACCGCCGGACGCCCTCTGAACTGGAACGTCCTCACCATCGACGCCGCCGTCCCCGAACGGGTGCCGCGCCAGCTCGTTCCCAGCGAACGGGCCCGCCGCGCGGGCGGCCGGATCGTCGCCCTCACCATGCCGATCCTCACCCCCATGAACATGTCGCTCGGCACCTTCTGCGCCCTCAACCTCATCCCGGGCTGGGGCGAGATCCTCTCCCTCCCCGTCCCCGAACGGATCGAACGGCTCCGTGACGCCGGCACCCGCGCCGAGATGCTCCGCCGCGCGGACAGCAAGGAGGCAGGAGTCTTCCGCCGCCTCGCCGACTTCGGCCGGTACGTCATCGGCGACACGTACAGCGCGGCGAACGAGGGGCTCAGCGGGCGCGTCGTCCGCGACATCGCCGCCGAGCGCGGCCAGGACCCCTTCCACTGCCTCGTCGAGATCTGCGCCGCCGACGAGCTCCGTACGGTGCTGTGGCCCATGCCCACCGACAACGATCCGGGCTCCTGGGCGCTGCGGCAGCGGACCTGGGAACACGAGGACGTCATGCTCGGCGGCTCCGACGCGGGCGCCCATCTGGACCGGATGTGCGGAGCCCCGTACACCACCCGTTTCCTCGGGGACTGCCTGCGCGGCCGGAAACTCGTCTCCCTGCCCGCCGCCGTCAAAATGCTCACCGACGACCCCGCCCGGCTCTTCGGGCTGCGCGACCGCGGCCGGATCCAGGAGGGTTTCCACGCCGACCTCGTCCTCTTCGACCCCGAGCGCATCGACGCCGGGCCCGCCACCCTCGTACACGATCTGCCCGGCGACAGCCCGCGCCTCGACTCCAAGGCCATCGGCATCGTGTCGGTCCGCGTCAACGGCGTGGAGACGCTGCGCGACGACAAGGTGACCGGTGCGGTCCCCGGCACCGTGCTCCGCTCCGGCCGCGACACCCGGACGGTGAGCACCCAGTGACCACACCCCAGCGCCTCTTCATCGGCGGCGAGTGGACCGAACCCGACGACGGTCACTACGAGGTGATCAACCCGGCCACGGAGGACATCGTCGGTCTCGCGCCCGAAGCGAGCCGCGCACAGGTGTACGCGGCGGCCGTCGCGGCCCGCGAAGCCTTCCCGGCCTGGTCCCGCACCCGCCCCGAGGAGCGCGCGGCGATCCTCGACCGCGCCGCCGATCTGATCCAGCGTGACGTCGCCGCCCACGCCGCACTCGCCCGGGCGGAGAGCGGCGCGACGACGGGAACGGCCCGGTCCATGCAGGTCGCGGTCGGCGCGGCCCGCTTCCGGCGGTACGCGAGGGGCGCCCTGGAGCCGGTCGAGGAGGCGATCCCCCCGCAGATCAACGAGGCCGGACCGATGGGCAGGGCAGGTGTCTTCGGCGCACTCGCCGTACGCCAGCCGGTCGGCGTCGTCACCTGCATCACCTCGTACAACAACCCGTGGGCCAACCCGGCCGGCAAAGTCGCCCCCGCGCTCGCCATGGGCAACACGGTCGTCGTGAAGCCCGCACCGCAGGACCCGCTCTCCGTCTACCGGATGGCCGAGGCGCTCGCGGAGGCGGGCGTGCCGGCGGGCGTCGTCAACGTCGTCACCGGTTCGGGCCCCGCGGCGGGGGAGGCGGCCGTCGACTCCCCGGACGTCGACATGGTCAGCTTCACCGGCTCCACGGTCGTCGGGCAGCGCATTGCCGAGGTGTGCGGGCGCGGGATGAAGCGGCAGTTGATGGAGCTGGGCGGCAAGGGCGCCGCGGTGGTCCTCGACGACGCCGACCTGGACGCGGCGGTGGCGGGCATCGGTACGACGTTCTCCTTCTACAGCGGCCAGATCTGCACGGCTCCGACGCGCGTCCTCGTCCAGCGGGGCGTCCACGACGCGCTGATCGAGAGGCTCACCGCGTACGCGGGCCATCTGCCGGTCGGCGACCCGGCGGCGAAGGGGACGGTCGTCGGACCGGTCATCTCCGCGGCCCACCGCGACCGCATCGAGTGGTACGTCGAACTGGGCCGGAAGGAGGGCGCCCGGGTCGTCACGGGCGGCGAGCGGCCGGCAGGACGCGACCGCGGCTTCTATGTCGCACCGACGCTCCTCGCCGACTGCACCAACGACATGCGGGTCGTCCGGGAGGAGATCTTCGGCCCGGTCGTCGTGGTGGTCCCCTTCGACGACGAGGAGGAAGGCGTCGCACTCGCCAACGACAGCGACTACGGACTGATCGACTACGTCTGGTCCGGGGATGTGGCGCGGGCCTTCCGGGTGGCGCGGCGGCTGCGCGCGGGCGGGGTCGGGGTGAACACGATCGGCCGGAACATGGAGGCCCCGTTCGGCGGGTTCAAGAGGAGCGGGGTGGGGCGTGACGTGGGTTCGTACGCGCTGCATGCGTACAGCGAACTCCAGGCGATCGTCTGGCCGGGCTGAGCGTCAGGGCGGGGCGGCCGTTCGGATATCGGACAATCGCGGGAAAATTTCGAATCGCCATAAAGCGGACAGTGCTGCGGTTCTCGTACGATGCCTCAACCGGGCGGGGGCCGTCAATTGAGTGGTGATCTGCGATGTTCACATTCAATTCACCTCCGTTCGGTGGCAATTGGCCAACCAATCCAAGGGTGAGACGCCGGAGTCTCACACTCCGGATGTGGATATCGCAGCGCATACCGTCCTCTTTATGACTCAGTTGGACGTGCGGCCGCAGGCCGGAGACACGGGCCGGGGCGCCTCCTCGGCCGACGGCGGTGTTCGCAGCAAGGGCCTGGGCGGCAACTCCGTCGGTCTGATGGGCAGCGCGGTCATCGGCATCTCGACCGTCGCCCCCGTCTACTGCCTCACGTCCACCCTCGGCTCCACCGCGGGCGAGGTCGGCGTCCAGATGCCCGCGGTCTTCCTGGCCGGCTTCCTGCCGATGCTGCTGGTCGCCTTCGCCTACCGCGAACTCAACAAGGTCATGCCGGACTGCGGCACCTCCTTCACCTGGACGGTGAAGGCATTCGGCCCGCGCGTCGGCTGGATGTGCGGCTGGGGCCTGGTCATTGCCACGATCATCGTCCTGTCGAACCTGGCAGGCGTGGCGACCTCGTACTTCTGGCTGCTCGCGGGCGAGATCACCGGCAGTGACTCGATCGCCGCCCTGGACGACAACAAGCCCGTCCACATCCTCACCTGCCTCATCCTGATCGCGGTCGCCACAGCGATCAGCTACCGGGGGATGACAGCCACGAAGGGCATCCAGTACGCACTGGTGGGGCTCCAACTCGTGGTCCTCGCCCTGTTCGTGGCGATGGCGGTGCAGAAGGGGACGAGCGGCGACTTCGCGTCGTCGGTCCACTTCTCGTGGTCGTGGCTGAACCCGTTCGCGGTGCAGTCCTTCGCCGCCTTCACCGCCGGCCTGTCGCTGTCGATCTTCATGTTCTGGGGCTGGGACACCTGCCTGACCGCCAACGAGGAGACGACCGGCAGCGAGAAGACCCCCGGCCGCGCCGCACTCATCGCGATGGTCGTCCTGGTCGGCTCCTACCTGGCGACCGGCGTCGCCGCCCAGATGGCCGTCGGCTCCGGCACCACCGGTCTCGGCCTGGCCAACCCGGACACCTCCGACAACGTCTTCGCCGCACTGGCCGGCCCGATCATGGGTCCTGGCCTCGGCATCCTGCTGTTCGTCGCCGTCCTCGCCTCGGCCGCGGCGAGCCTCCAGACCACGTTCATCCCCGTGGCACGCACGGTGCTGGCCATGTCCACGTACGAGGCCCTGCCCGCCTCGTACGCCCGGGTCCACCCGCGCTTCAAGACGCCCGGGAAGGCAACCGTCACGGCGGGCGTCGCGACCGGTGTCTTCTACACGGTCATGACCCTGGTCAGCGAGCACGTCCTGGTCGACACGATCTACGCGCTCGGCCTCATGATCTGCTTCTACTACGCGCTGACGGCGTTCGCCTGCGCCTGGTACTTCCGCGCCGAACTCACCCGCTCCGCCCGCGACCTGGTCTTCAAGGGCCTCTTCCCGGTCCTCGGCGGCATCCTGCTCACCGCCGTCTTCGGCAAGACCCTCTACGACATGTGGAACCCGGCGTACGGCTCCGGCTCGTCGGTCTTCGGGGTTGGTTCGGTGTTCGTGATCGGTGTGGGGCTGCTGCTGCTCGGCGTGGTGCTGATGGTGGCGATGCAGCGCAGGAGCCCCTCGTTCTTCCGTGGCGAGGTGCTGACGAGGGAGACCCCGTCGCTCGTCGTCGAGGACTGAGCGGTCACCTCGCCACCCGCTCCTCCAGCCGCCCCAGCACCCGTCGCCCCGCCCGCCCCACGGCCACGGGGAGCAGAGCGGCGCGGCCCGGGACGCGTACGCCGCCGGTGAACGCCACCAGGGTGTGTTCCGGAGCGGTGGCGGACGGAGCGGCCGCCATACCGATCAGAAGGAAGCGGCTCTGCAGCCATACCCAGCCGGGGCGGCGGATGCCGTCGAAGCGGGCCCGCAGGCCGAGGCGGCCCACGGCCACGGCCTCGATGCGATCGCCGTCCGCACGGGTCAGGCGCAGGCCGCGCATGTCCGGGACCAGGCGGGCCAGTTCGCCGTCCAGGTCCGCGAGGAGCGGGGCGATGGTGTCGTACGGGGCGGCGATCTCGCGGGTGGTGACACGGGCACCGCGGACGCCCGCCGCGAGGGCGTGCAGGCGGCGGACCGGATCGAGGCCGGTTGTGGTGGGCCAGGGGGCGGAGCCCGGGGCGGGGCGGTTGTCGGTCATGACGACCAAGCCTTTCTGAAGGAGTCCCGGGCCCGGTGCAGCCGTGACTTCACGGTGCCCACGCGCAGGCCGAGCAGTGCCGCGGCGGACTGTTCGTCGAAGCCCTCGATGTCGCGCAGGACCAGGACCGCGCGGTGTTCGGGGGAGAGCCGGGCGAGGGTGTCGTCGATGTCGGCGGCCAGCTGCGGGTCGCCGCGGCCGGGCAGCGAGGTGAGGTCGGCGGGGACGGCGCGGGCGGTGCGGCGGGCGACACGGACCGCTTCGCGGCAGGCGATCGCACGCACCCAGCCGTACAGCGCGGCCGGTTCCTTCAGCGTCCGCAGACCGCGGAAGACGGCGACCAGGGTCTCCTGCACGGCGTCCGGTCCGTCGGCGAGCGCGATGGGCGTGCAGATGCGGCCCGCGTACGGGGTGAGGAGGTCGAGGAGTTCGTTCATGGCGATCGTGTCGCCGCGCTGGGCGGCGCGTACCAACAGCACCGCGCGGTCGTGGTCATCGGACACGGGCGGGGGCTTCCTCCGTCGCGGTCTCGTTCTCCGTGAGGTCATTCGTCGCCGCCAGGCGGAACGCGGCCAGGGACATGGCCAGGCACAGGGGTGTGTACAGGGCCACGTTGAGCCAGTAGAACGTGTCTCCCGCCCCGTCGTCGAGACCCGCCCGTACGCCGAACGCCCAGGCGACGCCCGCCAGTCCGCGGACCGCCGTACCGCAGCCGACGGCCAGTGTCGCCGCCTGCAGAAGTCGGCCGAGGCGGTGGTGGCGGCCGAGCCGGGCGCGGGCCACGATCAGTGCGGATCCGGTCAGCAGCACGGTGGCCAGGGGGAGCAGGACCGGCGGGGTGAACGGCACGTCGGCGCCCAGTACCGCGTACGAGAGCGTCGTGACGTCGTGTGCGGGCCAGGTGGAGCCGGTGGACCAGAAGAGGTGCAGCAGGGCGTCCGTGGTCAGGACGGTGGCGATGGCGGCGGCGAGCGCGGTGGGGGTGGTGACGGGGCGGGTCGGGCGCATGACGGCTCCTCTGGGAAGGATGGGTGACGGGATGCGTCACCCCACAGAGGAGCCGGACCGGGGATTCGTTCCCTTGCGTCAATAAGACCGAGCGGCAATTAAAGGGCAGCGTCACGGGGTTGGGGCACGCACCTTCACCCGCCCCCCATTGCCAGTCGGTCTCACCCAGCGCGTTCACCCGCCTGTCTGAGCCGGGCCCCGGCACCCCGTCAGGAGATGTCGAGAAACACCGGATTGGTGAGCGCCGCCAGTGCCCCCGGCAGCCCCGGCACCGTGGCCGGGTGGCGGACCTCGGCGCGGACATAGGCGGTGTACACCGGGGTCGTACACCACTCCACCGTGCCCGAGCCCGACTCCGGCAGGGTGGAGGTGAACAGCGTGCCCTGGTCCGTGACGAAGTGGGCGGTGCAGCCGGGCACCCCGGCGACCTCCAGCCGTACGGTGACCGGACTGTCCGCGTCGGTCCGCAGCCGCTCCCCGATCCCCGCGTGCCCGCCGCGCCCGCCCGATACGCCGAAGGAGAGGGTGACCGTGGACGACTCGGCGATGTACGAGTGCCCGGCCCGGATGCCCGCGAGGATCGCGTCGCGCGAGAGCTCCTCGGCGAGGACGACGGACTGCGGCAGCCCCACCGTGTCCGGCTCGCGGTGTGCGTCGCTGTTTCCCATCGCCGGGATCCACGGCTTCGACGCGCGGACGGCCGCGACGAGGGAGTTGTCCCACTCGGCGAGCGCGATCTCGTCCTCCGGGGTGTACGGCCCGTTCCACACTTCCACCGCGTCCGCCTCGCCGAAGCCGAACTTCCAGTGGCAGCCGATGCAGGTGGCGTGCGGATGGGCGGGGACGACCAGGCCGCCCGCCCGGCGGACGGCCTTCGCGTAGTGTCCGAAGCGGTTGTCGCGGGCCCGGTAGCGCCAGTCGACAAAGGTGCCGGGGTCGGTGGAGAGCGCGATCACATGACCGTTGCGCGTGGTGATCTCCTCGCCCGTCAGGATGAGCAGATCGTCGCCCCACAGCCCCTGCCAGGCGCTGTGCGCGGTGTGGGTGTTGTGCTCGCTGCTGTTGATGAAGTCGAGCCCGGCGGCGCGCGCGGCGGTGGCGATCTCGGCGGGGGTGCGCTTGCCGTCCGAGTGGACGGAGTGCAGATGGCAGTCTCCGCGGTACCAGGCGCGGCCGCGTCCTTTGGCACGCTCGGGCGGGTACACGGGCGTCGGAGTCGTGCCGGCCTCGCCGAAACGGAGGGTGATCGTCACCTCGTACGGGAGACCCTCGGGCGCGACGGTGTACGGGCCCAGCGCGATGTGCCAGGTCCCGGCCCGTACCGGACCCGCGACATAGCCGGGTGTCGCCTCGTCCGCCCGGATGAAGAAGCCGGCACGCGCCCCGCCGGACCAGCCCCGGAACCCGCGCCCGCCCAGGTCCGTGCCGCGCTCGTCGAAGATCCCGATGTCGAGGGCGTTGCCCTGGGTGCCGGCCGGGACGGGCGTCTTCACGTACGTGTACGAGACGGCGATCTCCCGTACGCCGCGGGGCACGTCGACCGGCAGATAGACGACGTCGGGCGACCCGGCCGGCAGGGTGCCGCGCACGGTCCTCGTCAGGTCGGCCCGGTCCGTGCCGCCCTCCTTGCCGGGTGCGGCGTTCGCGAAGCTCACGGTGGACAACGTTAGGGCGGTGGCGGCGGTCCCGACGAGAAGGCCGCGCCTGCCGGGCGGGCCGTTCCGGGGGGCCGGTCCGGTCATACGAGTGGCTCCCCAGGGTGTCGTGCAGCTTCCTCCGGCGGGGGGAAGCGGAGGTCCTGCGCAGCCTCGACGATTACGCACAGTATCTGTGACGGAGGCAGGGCAGGGCCGGGACGGTACCGCCGGCGGGGGACCGCTCGGGTGATGTCCACTGCGCACCTCCGGGAGGACGGGCGCGCCATCTCTCTCGGGGATCGGTGATCGGGAATGATCGACAACCCCGGCCGGGCGGGCCCGCGCCCCCTTCCGCGGGCCCGCTCCCGGTGCAACCGTTCGCCTGGCATGTGCATCTTCCACTGTTGAAGATCGAAGCGGTCCGGGGAGCGGGGGACGATGAACAGGCCGTTGCGGCACGTAGCCATTGGTGTCCGCCGCTCTCGCCAATGACGGCAAGCTGATGCAGCCCTACCTCGTCGAAGAGCTGCGCGGCCCCGACGTGGCGACCCTGGAGAGGCACGAGCCGAAGCTGAAGAGCCAGGCCGTGTCCGAGGAGACGGCGAAGAAGGTCCAGGAAATGATGGAGTTCACCGCGAGGGAAGGCAGCGCGCAGCGGGCCCTCATCGACGGGGTCACGGTCGGCGGCAAGACCGGCACGGCGCAGCGCGGCGTGCATGTGAACGACGAGGTGCCGTACGGCTGGTTCGTCTCCTACGGCAAGAAGGCCGATGGGCAGTCGGTGGCGGTCGCGGTCTTCATCGACCCGACGGACATGGACATCTCCCGCTCGGACATCTCCGGCGGACGGCTGGGCGCGCCGATCGCGAAGCGCGTGATGCAGGCGGTGCTGGGCATGTAGTCCCGCCTCCACCCTCCGACGGGGCCGTCGTGCTCCGCCCCAAGGATTTCCGGGGCACCTCGCGGAGTGGGCCCGCCGCCGGCTTGTTCGGTCACGGCCGACGCACCGCCTTTGGGGCGATCGGTCAGCCGCGTCGGCGCAGCAGAGCCGTCGTCGCCACTGAATTGTGCACCGTGAAGGCAATCGTGCCCGGCACAAAGCGGTCGTCCGACCACAGCAACGGTCTGCCCGCCTGGTCCGTGGCCCGCCGCCGCTCTCGCATCAGTGGCGCGTCGGGAGCGCAGCCGAGCAGGCGCGCATCGTCGGCCTCGGCGTGGACGAGGTCAATGGTGTGTTCCGTGTCCGCGAACACCACTCCCTCCTCCGTCAGCGACTCGGTGTGTGACATCGCATCGTGCTCAAGGCGGGCGATCACGGCACCGATGTGCTCGGGGTAGAGGGTCCGCTCGATCATGATCGGAACACGCGACAGCGTCCGTAGCCGCAGCACCCGGTAGACCTGCGCCCCGGGCTCGAGGCCGAGTTGCTCGCACTCCGACGGGTTGGCCGGACAACTTTGGATGTCGATCGTGCGGCCGCCCGGCTCCTCTCCGAGCGCGCGTGCCCAGCGGGTGAAGCTCAGCAGTTCGAAGAAGCTCTGGGTGCGTGCGGTGCCGAGCACGACGCGCCGCGTGCCCCGTCTGGACGTGACCAGGCCGTTGGCGCGCAGCACCGCCAGCGCCTGACGGACGGTGCCGCGTGACACGCCGTACTGCTGGGCGAGTTGTTCCTCGCTGGGCAGCCGGCCGTCCGACCCGAAGGAGCCGGCGGCTATGGCCTCACGCAAGTCGGCCGCCAACCGTCGATACCGGGCTCCGGTGGTGCCGCCCCCCGCGACCGCCATGTCGTTCTCCTTCTCTCAGCCGCCCGTCGGCGCTCTGACGTGACCCTATCCGCTCACCGAGCCTGGCCCACCGGCCCGGAGCTCTTGCTGCGTGGTCTGCGGATGTCTTCCCGGGAGGCTCATCGGCCCGTTCCTCGGCGTTCACCCTCCATACACGGCCTCCCGACGTAATGGGCCAAGTTGTACAGCCAACTTTCGCCCTTTCGGGAGACCCCTGTGAGACTGCACCGCTTTCGCTCGGCGGGCCTTGCCTGCTCCCTCGTCATAGCCGCGCTCGGACTCAGCGCATGCGGCGTGACCAGCACAAACGAAGCCAACGGCGGCGACAGCAAGGCCGCGACCGCCACTTCGGCAAAGGACTTCGGCGGCATGGACGCCCTCATCGCTGCCGCGAAGAAGGAGGGCAAGTTGAACGCCATCGCCCTTCCTCGCGACTGGGCGAACTACGGCGAGATCATCGACACCTTCGAGAAGAAGTACGGGATCAAGGTCGAGGTCGAGAACCCCGACGCCTCCAGCCAGGACGAGATCACCGCGGCAACCTCCCGCAAGGGCCAGGACCGGTCTCCGGACGTCATCGACGTGGGCAGCGCCTTCGCCGTCAGCGCGGCCGAGCAGAACGTGCTGGCGCCGTACCGGGTCAGCGCGTTCGACCAGATCCCGAAGACACAGAAGGACGCCCAGGCCCGCTGGTACAACGACTTCGGCGGCTATGTCTCGATCGGCTGTGACGCGAACCGCGTCAAGAAGTGCCCCAAGACCTTCGCCGACCTGCTGGATCCGCAGTACAAGGGTCAGGTCGCGCTGACCGGCAACCCCACGAAGTCCAGCTCGGCCTTCGGCGCCGTGTACGCCTCGGCCCTCGCCCGCAAGGGTTCCTTCGACGACATCAAGCCCGGCCTGGACTTCTTCGCCGACCTGAAGAAGGCCGGCAACTTCAACCCTGTCGAGTCGAGCCCTGCGACCATTCAGAAGGGCGAGACGCCCATCAGCGTCACCTGGGACTACCTCAACACCGGGTACGCGGACGATCTCCGCGCCAAGGGCGTCGACTGGAAGGTCAGCGTCCCGTCCGACGGCGCGTACGCCGAGTACTACTCGCAGGCCATCGTGAAGTGGGCACCGCACCCGGCCGCGGCCCGCCTGTGGCAGGAGTTCCTGTACAGCCCCGAGGGCCAGAACCTGTGGCTCAAGGGCCACGCCCGCCCGGTGCTGATGCCGGCGATGCAGCAGTCCGGGACTCTCGACGCGGCCCTCGCCGCCAAGCTCCCGCAGACACCCGGCAATGGCACGATGGCTTTCCCGACGGAGGGCCAGATCAGCAAGGCCAAGCAGGCCGTCGTCCAGGGCTGGGCCCAGGCAGTCGCCGGATGAGCGCCATCCAGACGGCCGGCGGCGACAGCCGGACCCGCTCCTACGGCAGCAAGGCCGGCCTCGGGCCGCCCCGGCGGCGCGTCCCGCGCGTCCCGCGCGTGGCGGGCTGGCTCGGTGCCGCACCGCTGCTCGTCTTCGCCGCCGTGGTGTTCGGCCTGGTTCTCGGGACGATGGTGATCGGCGCCTTCACGACGCCGCAGTCCGCGCCAGGAGGAGCCCGCCTCACCGGCGCGAACATGAGCGCCTCGCTGCACGGCCCCTACCTGACCGCGTTGATCGGCAGCGTCAAGCTCTCCGCCGTCTCCGCGCTGATCGCCACCATTGTCGGCCTGCCGATCGCCCATGTGGTCGTGACCTCGCGCTTCCGCGCCCTGCGCGAGGCGGTCCTGGCCGCATCGGGCGTACTGGCGAACTTCGGCGGTGTGCCGCTCGCGTTCGCATTCGTGGCCACGCTCGGCAACGCCGGCGTTCTGACGAGCCGATTCCACCTGCTCAGCCACGGCTGGAACCTGTACAGCTTCTGGGGTCTGACCTTGGTCTACCTCTACTTCCTGATTCCGCTCATGGTGCTCACGCTCACCCCGGCTCTGGAGGGGTTGCGGCGGCAGTGGCGGGAAGCCGCCCGCAACAACGGCGCGAACGCCTTCCGGTACTGGACGCATGTCGCGCTGCCGATCCTCATGCCATCGCTGCTCGGCGGCTATGTGCTGCTGTTCGGCACCGCGTTCAGCGCCTACGCGACCGCCGCAGCGATGGTCGGCAGCTCGGTACCGCTGGTCACCATGCAGATCGCGGACGCGCTGTCCGGGAACGTCCTGGTCGGCCAGGGCAACGTCGCACTCGCGCTCGGTGTCGACATGGTGCTGGTCGCGGGGCTCATCGTGGCCATTCAGCTGCCGCTGCAACGCAGGAGCGCACGATGGCTCGCCTGACCACGCTCCGATATGGGCGCGCCGCCGTGTTGTTGCTCGCCGGTGCGTACTTCCTCGTCCCGATCGCATGCTCCGTCGCCTTCAGCACCGGCGTCGGCGTCCCGGGCCAGCACATCGGCTTCGAGGCCTACACCGGCATCTTCACCGCCGGCGGCTTCACCGACAGTCTCGCCCTGACGCTGAAGCTGGCCACCGCCACCATCGTGCTCGTTCTGGGTCTGCTCGTGCCCGCTCTGGTCACGGTACGGCTGGCCGCGCCGCGCCTGCGCACACTCGTCGAGATCGTGTGCCTGCTGCCGCTGGTCGTACCCGCTGTCGCCCTGGTCGCCGGATTCAGCGCGGTGCTGCGCTGGGGATCGGACCATGCCGCCGGTACGCCGCTGTTCCAAGCCCTGGTCGCGCTCCAGAATCCGGACTTCCCCCTCATCCTGGTTCTCGCGTACACGCTGATGGCGCTGCCGCTGGCGTACCGCACGCTCGACACCGGGCTCGCAGCCATCGACCTGCGCATGCTCGTCGAGGCCGCCCGGGCCTGCCGGGCGCCATGGCCGCGCACCCTCCTGCATGTAGTACTGCCCAACCTGCGCGGGGCGCTGCTCAACACGGCGTTCCTGACCCTGGCGCTGGTGCTCGGCGAGTACACCGTCGCCGCGATCCTCGGCTACCAACCCTTCGCCGTGTGGATCCTCGCCATCAGCGGCTCGCAGGCCCAGATGTCGGTGGCCGTGTCGGTGATGGGCCTGCTCGTCACCTGGATGCTGCTGCTGGTCGTCGCCACAGCCGGACGCGCTCGCCGCCCCAAGGAGACCTCATGACCGACCTGACAAGCGACCTCGAAACCATCAGCCGGACGCGGACCGGTGCCACCGTCGAATTCCGCGGGCTGCAACGCTCATTCGGCGCCACGACGGCGCTGGACGGTCTGGACCTGACAGTCGAGCCGGGCGAACTTGTGGCACTGCTCGGCCCGTCCGGTTGCGGCAAGACCACCGCACTGCGGAGCCTCGCCGGATTCGAGCGGCCCGACTCGGGCACGTTGCTCGTGGACGGCGAGGACATCACGGGCGTCCCCGCCCACCGCCGCGACGTGGGCATGGTGTTCCAGTCCTACAGCCTCTTTCCGCACCTGACCGCCATCGACAACGTCGCCTTCGGACTGCGGATGAGTGGCGTCGGCAAAGCCGCGCGACGGGGCCGCTCAGCCGAACTCCTCGAGCTGGTCGGCCTGCCGCAGCACGCCGACCGCTTCCCGCATCAACTGTCCGGAGGCCAGCAGCAGCGAATCGCCCTGGCCCGGGCTCTGGCACTGCGGCCACGCGTGCTGCTGCTCGACGAGCCGCTGTCGGCGCTCGACGCACAGGTACGCCTGACGCTCCGCGAGGAGATCCGCCATCTCCAGCAGAAACTGGGCATCACCACCCTCTTCGTGACACACGATCAGGAGGAGGCCCTGTCCATGGCCGACCGGGTCGCAGTGATGCGTGCCGGAAGACTGGAGCAGTGCGCACCTCCGGCGGAACTGTACGAACGCCCTGCGACCGCGTTCGTCGCCGAGTTCGTGGGCGTGATGAGCCGGATCCCGGCCCGGGCCGGGGCGGACGACAAGACCGTGGACGCGCTCGGCCGCACGCTGCCCGTCCACGGGAGGCTGCCGGGCGCCGACGAGGCCGCCGGTGGAACAGGTGAAGTGGACGTCCTGGTACGGCCGGAGGCCATCGAGGTCACGGCGGACGCCAAGGGCACGTCCCGCATCGTGGGGGCGGCGTTCCTGGGCGCGACGACGCGGCTGACCGTGCGGCTGGCCGACGGCGGCGAGGTGATGGCCGATGTGCCGACCCACGCCATGACCACGCTCCCGGTCGGTGCGGCGGTGACGCTGACACTGCCGGACCGCCCCGTGCTCGTGGACCGCCACCGCCAAGGAAACAGCGGCCGCGACGGGAGCTGACGGTTCCCGTCGGCGCCCAGCCGGACGACGCCGTCCATTCGGACCGACCCACCTGACGCCTGGCAGCCGACGCGCAGAGCCCGCGCCTTTGCCCGTTCGCCACACACCGGAGAAACTCACCTTGAACCGTCGCATCGCAGCGCCCGGTCTTCCCGCTGCCGTCCTGTTCGACATGGACGGCACGCTCGTCGACACCGAACGGCTGTGGTGTTCCACAGCGGAACAGGTCGCCGACAGGATCGGGCGGCCACTGACCGACGCGGACATGCCTCATGTGCTGGGCCGCCCGGCCGCACACACCGCCGCCCACCTGCACCGCACCGGCGGCCCGGCGACCCCCGACCTCGCCACGCTCGCCACCGAGCTGGATGCTGCCTTCGCCGCCCGTGTCGCCCGCGAGATCGTCCCCCGCCCGGGCGTACCGCGCCTGCTGAACGAACTGGCCGCGGCAGGCGTGCCCGCGGCGATCGTCTCCGCTTCGCCGCGCCATGTCGTCGACCTGGTACACAAGGCGCTGGGTGAGGACCGGTTCGCTCTGACCCTCGCAGTCGAGGACACCGCCCGCACGAAGCCCGCGCCCGACCCCTACCTCGCCGCGGCCGCCGCCCTGGGCGTCGAACCGCACGCGTGCGTGGTCGTCGAGGACACGCCCACGGGGGTCGCCGCGGCCGAGGCCGCCGGGTGCACGGTGCTGGCCGTGCCCTCCACCGTACCGATCCAGCCCGCGGCCAACCGGACCGTGCTCGACTCCCTGGAGCGCGCCGACCTGTCCCTGCTCGCCTCCCTCCTCACGTCAGCGGAAAGGAACTAACGCCATGGACGACATCCGGCACGTCGTGATCCTGATGCAGGAGAACCGCAGCTTCGATCACTACTTCGGCACACTGAACGGCGTGCGCGGCTTCGAGGACCGACAGGCCCTGACGTTCCCGAACGGCGACAGCGTCTTTCGCCAGCCCGCCCTGGCCCGGCCCGACGGCTATCTGCTGCCTTACCGTATGGACTCCACGAAGTTCAACGCGCAGAACGCCGACGGACTGCCGCACGACTGGGAGAGCGGTCACGAGGCCATCAACAACGGCGCGATGAACCGCTGGACGTCCGCCAAGGGCGAGCAGAGCATGGGCTACCTCACCCGTGACGACATCCCCTACCAGTACGCGCTGGCTGACGCCTTCACGCTGTGCGACGCGTACTTCTGCTCACTGGCCGGGCCCACCAGCCCCAACCGCCTCTACTTGTGGACCGGCACGGTCGGCCCGGGCCGCGACGGTACGACGGGCCCGTGGATCGACAACACTCCGCTGCCCGAAAGCCCGGTCTGCGACTGGACCACCTACGCAGAGCGCTTGTCGGCCGCCGACGTCACCTGGCGCGTCTACCACACGCCTGGTCTGGACGAGCGCTACGGCAACTACGAGGACAACGCCCTTGAGTACTTCGGCCAGTTCCACACCTTCGACAAGGACGACCCGCGTCACCTCAACGCGATGACGAAGTGGGACCTGTCGGCGTTCGACGCGCACTGCAAGGACGGCACCCTCCCGACGGTGTCCTGGCTGGTCTCGCCCTACCTGTTCTGCGAGCATCCGACCGCCAGCCCCGCCAATGGCGCGGATTGGGTGAACACCGCTCTTCAGTCGCTGTTCGCGAACCCGGAGGTGTGGCGGCACACGGTGTTCCTCGTGATGTACGACGAGAACGACGGCTACTTCGACCACGTGGTGCCGCCGTTCCCGCCCGCGGGGACCCCTGAGGAGTTCGTGGACGGGCAGCCGATCGGGCTGGGCAACCGTGTCCCGCTGTGGGTGATATCGCCGTGGTCACGCGGCGGCTGGGTCAACTCCCAGGTCTTCGACCACACCTCCGTGCTGCGCTTCCTGGAGCGTGTCACCGGCGTGCGGGAGCCCAACATCTCGCAGTGGCGCAGAGCCGTCTGCGGTGACCTCACGAGCTGCTTCGACTTCACCCGGCCCGACTTCTCGATCCCCGTACTGCCGGACACCCGCGAACTGGCGGAGCACGCCGATGCGGCGATGGAACTGCCGGCGGTGGAGCTCCCGGCGCCGGGCGCACAGGTCATGCCCACCCAGGAGCCGGGTGGCACGCGCCCGCACCGGCCGCTGCCGTACCGCCCCTGGGCCGACGTTGCCGTGGACCGCGCCACCGGTAAGGTCACCTGCACTCTCGCCAACGAGGGAACGGCGGCCTTCCACTTCACGGTGTTCCCGAACATGGCCCGGCCGTTCGCCGGAACACCGTTCACCGTCGCACAGCACAGCACCGCCGCTTACGTGTGGGACGCCATACGCACCGGCGGACGCTACGACTTCACCGTCCACGGCGCCGACGGATTCGTCTGCCGCTTCGCGGGGACAGTGGCGGGGGTCGACCAGGACGACATCGCCGTCCCCCGGGTGGCGGCGGTCCTGGAGAGCAGCGATCCGGACAACGCGTCGGTCGAGTTGCGGCTGGGCAATGACGGCGGGACCGCCGTGTGCTTCACGCTCGCCCCGAACGACTTCGGCGGTACGGCGCGCACCCAGCTGGTCGGCCCGCGCGAGCAGGCCACCGTGACGTGGCCCACGGACGACGGGCGGTACGACATCACCATCACCGCTGACGGCGACACGGGCTTCGCCCGGCGATACGCGGGGACGGTACACGCGGCACCGGACGCGAGTGCCACCGATTAAGGCCCGGCCCCGTCCGGCCTTGGAGGCCCCGGGCCGGGGCGGGGGCCTCGCTCGTATGCTCGGTGCATGACCGATCCTCAGCGCGGACGCCCGACCACCACCTCCATGCGGCGCGCGCTCAAGCGGGCCCGTGACGGTGTCGCCCTCGATGTGACCGAGGCCGCCGTCCTGCTCCAGGCACGCGGCGACGATCTGACGGACCTTGCCGCGTCCGCCGCCCGGGTGCGCGACGCCGGCCTCGAAGCCGCCGGTCGGCCGGGCGTCATCACGTACTCGCGCAAGGTCTTCATCCCGCTGACCCGGCTCTGCCGCGACAAGTGCCACTACTGCACCTTCGTCACCGTGCCCGGCAAGCTCCGGCGCGCGGGCCACGGGATGTTCCTGTCGCCCGACGAAGTGCTGGACATCGCCCGCAAGGGCGCGGCCATGGGCTGCAAGGAAGCGCTGTTCACCCTCGGGGACCGGCCCGAGGACCGCTGGCCCGAGGCGCGGGAGTGGCTGGAGGCCGAGGGGTATGACGACACCCTCGCGTACGTACGCGCCATGGCGATCCGGGTACTCGAAGAGACCGGCCTCCTGCCGCATCTCAACCCGGGCGTGCTGACCTGGACCGACCTCCAGCGGCTCAAGCCCGTCGCCCCCTCCATGGGCATGATGCTGGAGACGACGGCCACCCGCCTGTGGTCCGAGCCGGGCGGCCCGCACCACGGCTCCCCGGACAAGGAACCGGCCGTCCGCCTCCGCGTCCTCGAAGACGCGGGCCGGTCCAACGTCCCGTTCACCACCGGCATCCTGATCGGGATCGGCGAGTCGTACGAGGAGCGCGCCGACTCCCTCTTCGAGCTGCGCAAGACCGCCCGCGCCTACCACGGCATCCAGGAGGTCATCGTCCAGAACTTCCGCGCCAAGCCGGACACGGCGATGCGCGGGATGCCGGACGCCGAACTGGAGGAGCTGGCCGCCGCCATTGCCGTGGCCCGGCACATCCTCGGCCCCTCCGCCCGCATCCAGGCCCCGCCGAACCTCGTCGACGCGGAGTACGCACTGCTCATCGGCGCCGGGATCGACGACTGGGGCGGCGTCTCACCGCTCACCCCGGACCATGTGAACCCTGAGCGCCCCTGGCCGCACATCGACGAACTCGCCGCGAAGACAGCCGAGTCGGGCTTCGAGCTCCGTGAACGCCTCACCATCTACCCGGAGTTCATCAAGCGCGGCGAGCCCTGGCTCGACCCCCGCCTCCTCCCACACGTCCGGGCGCTCGCCGACCCGGAGACGGGCCTCGCGAAGGAGGGCGCGATCCCCGCCGGCCTGCCCTGGCAGGAGCCGGACGAGGAGTTCGGCGCCTCCGGCCGCACCGACCTGCACCGCACCATCGACACGGAGGGCCGCACCAGCGACCGCCGCGACGACTTCGACGAGGTCTACGGGGACTGGGAGGCCCTGCGCGAGGCGGCGGCCCCCGGCATGGTCCCGTCCCGCATCGACGCCGACGTACGCCAGGCGCTCGGCCAGGCCGCCGACGACCCGACGAAGCTCACCGACGACCAGGCGCTCGCCCTGCTCCACGCGGAAGGACCGGCGCTCGACGAACTGTGCCGGATCGCGGACACCCTGCGCCGTGACGTGGTCGGCGACGACGTCACGTACATCGTCACCAGAAACATCAACTTCACCAATGTCTGCTACACCGGCTGCCGCTTCTGCGCCTTCGCCCAACGGCGCACCGACGCCGACGCTTACACCCTCTCGCTGGACCAGGTCGCCGACCGGGCCGCGCAGGCGTGGGACGTCGGCGCGGTCGAGGTCTGCATGCAGGGCGGCATCCACCCGGACCTGCCCGGCACCGCGTACTTCGACATCGCGCGCGCGGTGAAGGAACGCGTCCCCGGCATGCACGTACACGCCTTCTCGCCCATGGAGGTCGTCAACGGCGCGACCCGCACCGGCATGTCCATCCACGACTGGCTGATCGCCGTGAAGGAGGCCGGGCTCGGCTCGATCCCGGGCACGGCGGCGGAGATCCTGGACGACGAGGTCCGCTGGGTCCTCACCAAGGGCAAGCTGCCCACGGCGACCTGGCTGGAGGTCATCAGGACCGCGCACGAGGTGGGCCTGCGCTCCTCGTCGACGATGATGTACGGCCACGTCGACCAGCCCCGCCACTGGCTCGGCCACCTCAGGACCCTGGCCCGCCTCCAGCAGGAGACCGGCGGCTTCACGGAGTTCGTCACCCTCCCCTTCATCCACACCAACGCCCCGGTCTACCTGGCCGGCATCGCCCGCCCCGGCCCGACCGACCGCGACAACCGGGCCGTCACCGCCATGGCCCGACTGCTGCTCCACCCGCACATCGCCAACATCCAGACCAGCTGGGTGAAGCTCGGCACGGAGGGTGCGGCCGAGATGCTGCGCTCGGGCGCCAACGACCTGGGCGGCACGCTGATGGAGGAGACCATCTCCCGGATGGCGGGGTCGAGTTACGGCTCGTACCGGTCCATTCAGGACCTGGTCGCGATCGCGGAACTGGCCGGGCGCCCGGCGAGGCCGCGTACGACGCTGTACGGGGAGGTGCCGCAGGAACGGGTGGCGGCGGCCGCCGCGTCCGACGGACACCTTCCGGAGCTGCTTCCCGTGCTGTCGGACTGAGCCCCTGCCCGGCCACGGACCGGGGCGGCGACACCGGACGCGCCGCCGAGCCCGTGGTGGCCGACGGCGAACCGGACCGAGAACCAGAGTCGAGACTCAGTGAAAGCCCAGCATGCCGGGCGAGTCGATGTCGACAGTGAGGATGCCGGGGGGATAGTCGCCCTCGCGGCCGGTCAGGATGATCGACATGCCGCCGCTTTCCTGGTGGGGTGTCGCGACGTACAGCGCATGACAGGTGTCGGGGCCGCCCCAGCCGTCGCGGACCATTCCGCCGACTGTGGCGGCTGCCGTCTGGTCGAGCGGATCGACCAGGATGCTGGGGAGCGCGAGCACTTTGCGAGCGAGGTCCTTGTCGGCTGCCTCCGCCTGCATCAGGCACAGGGCGGGGGCGTGCAGCCAGTCACCCGGGGTGGCGGCAACGTTGCCGGCGAGGAGGTGCAGGGCGCGATGTCCCTGCGCGAGCGCCGATACCGCGCTCGTGTCGAGGATGATCACGCGGCGGTGCCTCGCCGGGCGTGCATTTTCTCGGCTGCCATCGCGTACACATTGGCGAGGACGTCCGGTCCCTGTTCGAACTCCTCGTCGGTCAGCGTGCAGCCCATGTGCTCACGTAGCACCTTGCGGGTGGTGGCGACCCGCTCGGCGATCTGAGCCGCGGTGGGCTGCTGGGCGGCCAGCTGGTCGACGAGCTGGCCCAGGCTCAGCCCGCGCTCCTTGGCCAGCTGGGCGAGATGGTCGCGCGTCTCTTTCGGCACCTGGATGGTCGTCGTAGCCATAGATTCACTATAGAGCTGCTACGGCCCACGGGTGAGGGTTGTCCGCGGTACGAAAATTCCCGGAGATTGCCGTTCAAAAGAGACCACGCGAGCTACTCCGTACATACCGTTCCGGCACTCAGTCGGACCGTGTCCGTTCGATTACAGTGCTGCCGAGCCGAGGCTGCGCAGTCGTAAGCGGACGGGGGAAGGGGCGCGGTGAGCACTGGGACCACAGCCATCTGGGGCCGTGCCGAACAGCAGGACTTCCGCAGCCGGGTGCGCGGCTGTCTGCTGGGTGGTGCCATCGGTGACGCGCTCGGCGCGGCCGTCAGCGGGCTCTCGCTCGAAGAGACCCGCGCGGCCCATGGCGCCGAAGGCGTCACCGACTTCGTGCCCGTCCACGGCAGACGCGGCGCGGTCACCGCCGTCACCCAGCTCACCCTGTTCACCGTCGACGGGCTGATCCGCGCCCAGGTCCGCCGCGACACAGGCGCCTGGCACCCGCCCACCGATGTGCACCGTGCCCATCTGCGCTGGGCCGCCACTCAGACCAACTGGGGTCCGGACGAGCGGCGCACGGAGAACGGCTGGCTCGCCCAGGAGGAGTGGCTCTACACCCGCCGTGCCCCCACCCGCGAATGTCTCAGCGGCTTCGGCGACGCCACCATGGGCACCCTCGACCAGCCCAAGAACCCCGCCGCGCGCGACTCGGCCGCCCTCACCCGGTCCGCCCCCTTCGGGCTTCTGGTGGGCTGGGAACCGCAGCTCGTCCTGCAACTGGCAGTCGAATGCGCCGCCCAGACCCATGGCCACCCCACCGCCCTGCTCTCCGCCGGCGCCTTGGCTGTCGTGGTGCACGGACTGGCCCGCGGCAAGACGCTGGACGGCTCCGTCCAGCAGGCGCTGGCGCTGCTCGCCGAGCGCCCCGGCCATGAACAGGTCACCGACGCCCTGCGGCAGGCGCTCGGCTCCGTGCGGCAGGGCATCCCTGGCCCGGCCCTCATCGAGGCGCTGGGCGACACGGATTCCGCCGAGGAGGTCCTCGTTGTAGTGAACGTGACGGCGGTCACACGATGAGCGGGCACTTCGTCAGGCTGTGCAGAACGATCAGAAGCACCGGAGAGCGCAGAAAGACCGCACGGGATTCGGGTCCCGTGCGGCCGAGAAGGAGGAGGACCGCTCGTACCGTCAGCGCGCTGGCGCGGCAGCACATGCATGCCCTTCTTTGGGGGTACGCCTGAAGTATGCAGGCGAGCAGGTTGTGACGCTTTATGGTCACGGTGAAGCGCAGCTCGATTCATGAGACGGCGATGTCTACCAGTTCCGATCTTGTCGCACGGGTCGTCGGGTCCCAGTCGTACGGTCGTGCGTGTGCAGCTTCGCTATTCGTTTCGAATCGAGCCGGGTCCTGGTCAACGCAAGGCGTTGGGCAAGGCGTTCGGTTGTGCGCGGGTGGTGTTCAACGACTGTCTGCGGGCCCGAAAGCAGGCCCATGAGCAGAGCCTGCCGTATCCGACGTCGGCAGAGCTGTCGAAGCGGTACATCACCGAGGCGAAGAAGACCCCTGAGCGGTCGTGGCTCGGGGAGGTGTCGTCGGTTGTGCTGCAGCAGTCGTTGCGGGATCTGGATGCGGCATACCAGGGTTTCTTCGGAAGTATCAAGGGCGCCCGAAGGGGGCCGAAGGTCGGCGAGCCGCGGTTCAAGTCGAAACGTGACAGCCGCCAATCCGTGCGGTTCACAGCGAACGCCCGGTGGTCGATCACGGCGGACGGGAAGCTGAACCTGCCGAAGATCGGCCCGGTGCAGGTGCGCTGGTCCCGGACCCTGCCGTCGGTCCCGTCGACGGTGACGGTGGTCAAGGACGCTGCCGACCGGTACTGGGCCAGCTTCGTCGTGGAGACCGACCCGGCGGACGAGGTCCTGCCCCCGCTCGACCGTGACCAGGGCATTGACCTGGGGCTGACACACTTTGCCGTCATGGCGGACGGCTCCCGCGTACAGTCGCCCCGGTTTCTGCGCCGGGCGGAGAAGAAACTCAAACGCGAGCAGCGGAGCCTGTCGCGGAAGAAGAAGGGGTCGAAGAACCGGAACAAGCAGCGGGTCAAGGTCGCGCGGGCTCACGCAAAGGTGGTCGACGCGCGCCGGGACTTTCACCACAAGCTGTCCACGAAGCTGATCCGTGAGAACCAAGCGGTCAGCGTGGAGAGCCTGAGTGTGAGGGGCCTGGCCCGCACGCGGCTGGCGAAGTCCGTGCAGGACGCGGGCTGGTCGGCGTTCGTGACCATGCTGGAGTACAAGGCGTCCCGGTACGGGCGCACCCTGACCAAGGTCGACCGGGCGTTCCCGTCCTCGCAGATCTGCTCGGCCTGCGGACACCGCGACGGCCCAAAGCCGTTGCACGTCCGTGCCTGGATGTGCTCCGCGTGTGGTGCCCGGCATGACCGGGACCACAACGCGGGCCAGAACATCAGGGACGAAGGGCGGCGCATCCGCGCCGCAACAACAAGCTGAACCATCCACCCCCGGGCCGGGGGCCTCACGCTGGTAACGACGTGAGTACACGCCTGCGGAGCACAGGTGAGACCAGGACTTGTCCTGGCACAGTGCACAACCCCCACCCCACGGGTGGGAAAGAACCAGGAACCCACCTCAAGGCGATCCGTTCGCACGGACACCAGAGAGAGAATCCTTCAGAGACTCATGCGGGGGAGGAGGTCAAGACGACCACATGAAGTGGACCGTCGGGATCAACAAGCGGCTGTACCGGGACGGCCGGGTCTATCAGGGCCGCACGCATGTGTTCACCGCGTTCCAGGACCATGAGGCGACGGTCTACCGGGACGGCGCCGCAGGCCCCCGGGACCAGCACGCCCTCGACCACCCGTACCGCGGGCTCGTGCTGCAGGTGATCGACGCCGAGGGGGCCGGGCGGCGCTCGGAGCTGCTGGAATGGCTGCGCTCCCGGCATCTGCCGAAGCGGCTCGGCGACTCACCGGCGGCGATGGTGACCGTCTTCCGTCCGACGCCCCTGCCGGGCGACCGGATGACCTATGTGAAGCAGGTGGAGGGCGTCGACACCCGGCTCACCCTGCTCTGGTTCCTCCAGGAGGACCCGCGGGAGTGCTGGACGGAGCACTTCACCGGGCTCGACGCGGCGGTTGCGGAATCCGGCCTGGGGCGGATGGAGCTGGTGGCGCCGTTCATCCCGACCGTGCCCGGCACGGACAGGTACGTGGATCAGCTGCGCTGACCGGTCCGTCCGGCGGCGGACCCCCTCGGCCAGGACGGCGGACCAGTCGAGGGGGCTTCCTGCGGCACCGTTTCGATGCCGCACCGCATTCTGTGGGTGGGCATGGGTCAGACGTCGACGGAGCCCTTTGCGATGTCGGACACGAAGGCGTTCCACGCGCCGGGCACGAAGGTGATCGAAGGACCCTCGGGGGCCTTCGAGTCGCGCACCGCGATCGACTGGACGAGGGGGGACTTGACCTCGACGCAAGCGCCGTTGCCCCCGGAATACGACGACTTCGTCCAATTGTCCGTGGCACCCTGACGAATAGCCATGTTCACTCCGGTTCGGATTCAGAGAGTTGTGTGAGTCGCACCAACTGCGTATCTGTTGGCGTGATCGACGCTACTCGCCAACATCGCCGGGTGAGAGGGCCGTTCACTCGACCGGATGGCATATTCCATGCGGGCCTTCCGCTTTGATGTGGCGACGGTGTACCGTGCCGTCGCCTCACCCGTAACATCGTTGCTTTTCCCGCATACCGGACTTTGCGGAATGTCTGGTTCAGTCGGTCAGTCGGTGCTGAGCTGGGCGTACGACTTCGCGATGTCGGCGATGTAGTGCCGGGTCTGCTCCACGTTCAGTGCCTGTGCCCGCAAGTGCTCGTACATGACGCTGTACCGCTGTACATCATTGGCTTTCTCCAGGTAGAGGTCGCTGGTGACGCCCTCGATGTAGACGACGCTGGAGTCCGCGGCATCCGGGAATTCCAGAATGGCGTACTGCCCGTTGATGCCCGGGTGGGCGCCCATGTCGAACGGCAGCACCTGAACCGTCACATGGGGCAGGTGCGACAGCTCGACGAGCTGTTCCAACTGCTCGATCATGACCTGCCTGCCACCGACCATCCGGCGCAGCGCTGCCTCGTCGATGACCGCCCAGAGCCGCAGCGGCCCGTCCTGGGTGGTGATCCGGTCCTGGCGGCGCGCACGGACGCTGACGCGCTTGTCGATGTCGGTCGGCGGTGCCTCCGGCAGTGCACCGTTGATCAGGGCCTCGGCGTAACTCCGGGTCTGCAACAGGCCGGGGACCACCTGCGGTTCGTACACCCGCAGTGACTCGGCGTCGGTCTCCAGGCCGATGTAGACGCTGTACGGGATGTCGCCGAAGGCATGCCACCAGCCCTGCTGGCGGGAGTCCTTGGCCATCTGCATGAGCGAGTCGACGATCCGGTGGTCCTCGACCTCGTACACCCCGCAGAGATCGCGGACATCGCGCTGGCTGATCGAACGGCGGCCGTTCTCCAGGCGGCTGATCTTCGACTGCGAGACCAGCAGTCGCTCCGCCACCTCCTCGGCCGTCATGCCCTTGAGCTCGCGCAGTCGGCGCAATTCCTGGCCCAACCGGCGTCGCCTGACGGTGGGATTGACGTTGGACGGCACGGAAACGGCACCTCCGGCTACGTAGCTGTGCGTATCTACTGCTCAGCAGATTGCCACCCGTGGGGTCGGTTGCGCTGGGAAATGGCCACACGCAGGCGCGCGGGGCAGCCGGTGGGCCGGCTGCCCCGCGCGTGGTGCGGCTCCCGAACCGGGTCTTGGGGACGTCGGTGCGGCGGTATTCGGTGCGGTGGTGCGGGCCGCCTCAGCGGGCAGCGGTGTGCACCATGCTGTCGCGACGGGACTGCGACTGCACTTGCGGTTGCAACGGCCCTCCTGCCGCCTGGTTGCGGCGCGGCTGGGCGATCGCCCCGTTCTGGACGTCCATCACGGCGTGTGCCACGAGACCGCCCATCGGGTCGTGTCTGATCAGGTCCCGGAGCCGGGAGCGCGATGAGCGCCCCTCGTTCCCGGGGTAGAGGTGCTTGCCGAGACCGACCGCGTGGGCCAGTGCGGCGAGCGCCGCGGTCCGCGGGTCCGGCGGTACACCGGTGCGGATCGCACTGTCCAGCCGGGATCTGATCTCCCGGCTGATCGCCGTGTCCGTCGCCTGGTAGCGAGTCGTCGGCAGCACCCCGCACATCTGGCCCGCCACGGCATGCACCATGCCGCACCGCTCCAGATGCGAGAGGTAGGTCTGGCGCAACCCCAGTCGGGGCCCGCCGATCCAGTGGACGGCCCGAACCGGGCTGCCACGTCGGCGCAGCAGTTCCAGTGCGGAGTCCAGAGTCGGATCTCCTGTCGGCCGTGGCATCACCACGGCGATACGATCCCCGTCAGGGGCTATCCGTCCTGCCAGAGCCAGCTCCACTAGCTGAGCTCCGGCGAGGCCGAGGTCGAGCGACTGCGGCTGCGCTGTGGTACCCGTGGTCGGGTCCAGAGCGAGCAACAGAAGCTCCTCCGGAATTGTTCTGCGGCTCCTGCCCATCCATGCCTCCCCGCGTGGATGAATGACAGGGTGACCCCTCTCACATTGGTCTGTCGAGAGTGCCTGGGTGCTTCGTGCGGGAACCGGCAGGTATGTCGTTCTCGTCTGGCAGCGCAGCCGAGGGTTCACACAGGACACTGGTAGATGGTTCGGACAGCGCGGGGGCGGCCCCGCAGCGCACGGAGGAGGCATCGGTGGCGGGCGAGTCCCCCGACAAGTCGGGGCAGCAGAAGTCGTCGGGAACGGCTCGGAGCGAACGCGATCCGCGGCTCGCCGTCTTGCATGAACAGGCCTCCCCGGCGGAGTCTGGCGGCAAGCAGGACACGGCGACGGCGGTCTTCCGTACGAAGCCGGTCGAGAGCGACGAGGACGCGGAGCGCGCCGAGGGCGTAGAGGGCACGGAGAACGCCTCTGAGGGCCCCGAGGCGGCCTCCACGCCGTCCGAGCCTGCCGAGCCCGAGGAGGGCGACGCGCGGCTGCGTGCGGCGGTGGCTGCATGGGTGGGGAAGGGTGACGGCGACGCCGCAGGCGCTGCTGCCGAGGAACCCGAGGCCGCCGAGGGAGACGCGAAGCCCGAGGCGGTCGCGGAGAGCGACACGCCCACGCGGGCGGAAGAGGCGGACGGGAGCGGGGCGGACTCCGCCGACGCGAGCGCGGACGAACCGGCTGCATCGAGCGCGGACGCGTCGGATGTGGCTGAAGTGGCGGACGACGCCGCAGCTGCAGACGCAGAAGCAGGCGCAAACTCCGATCACGATGCGGATGACGAGGCCGCCGACAAGCCTGCGGCGTCCGATGACGCCGCGGCCGCAGTCGCAACCACGGACGAGGACGAGGACAAGGACGAGCCTGCGGTCTCCGGCGACGCCTCCGACGAGACCCGGGTCTCCGAGGGGCGCGACGAGACCCGGGTCTCCGAGGGGCGCGAGGAGAGCCACGCCACGGAGTCCGCGGGCGCCGAGGAGCCCGAGGGCAACAAGAGCGGCGGTGACAGCGAACCCGAGGCGGCTGACGACGCTGCCGACGCCTACGCCGACGCCGTGACCAAGGGTGCCGAGACCACCGGCGCCGACGTCGAGGACGCCGACGAGGACGCCGGCGATACCGGTGACAGCGAACCCGAGGTGGCTGACGACGCCGACGCCGCGGCCAAGGGAGCCGAGACCAGCGACGCCGACGGCACCGACGGCACCGACGACACCGAGCCCACTGCGGACAAGCGCGGAATCGATCAGCCCACGGCCGTCTTCAAGACGGTCCGGCGCGACCAGATCGACCAGCCGACGACCGCGCTGAAGATCGCCCGCCCCTCGGCGAAGTCCGAGGAGAAGCCGGAGCCCGAGAGCCCCGCCGAGCGCACCAGCCAGTTCGTACCGCTCCGCCGCGACGACGCACGCCCCGCCCCGGCGCCCCGCAAGCCCGGGACGACTGGATCCGCAGCCGCCCCGGCCACCCGGCCGAGCCCCGAGCCGGCCCCCGCTCCCTCGCTCAGCGGAGCCGAGCGCACCCGGCAGCAGCCGATGCCGCCCCGGCCCCCGCTCGACCTGCTGGCCGAGCTGACGAACACCCCCCCGCCCCCGGAGACGCCGGTCCGTACCGCCGTTCGCCGGGTCAAGATCTGGACCCCTCTGGTCCTGCTCCTCCTGATCGTCTTTGCGATCGTGCAGGCTGTGCGTCCGCTGCCGACGCCCGTCCTGGCGCTGTCGGCCGACCCGACGTACACCTTCAAGGGGGGTGACCCGAGCCTGGCCTGGCCTGGACAGGGTCAGTCCGCGGTGACGGTGGACGGTGTCGGATCCCTCGGCACCGAGGGGGCGCAGAAGCCCGTACCGATCGCCAGTGTCGCCAAGGTCATGACGGCGTACGTGGTTCTCAAGGAGCACCCCCTCGCGGGCAAGGAGGAGGGGGAGAAGATCACCGTCGACCAGCAGGCGGAGGACGAGTCCAAGCGCCCGGAGGAGTCGACGGCCCCTCTGAAGAAGGGACAGCGGCTCACCGAGAAGCAGCTGCTCCAGCTCCTGATGATCCCCTCGGGGAACAACGCGGCGCGTCTCTTCGCCCGCTGGGACTCCCCGAACGAGGCGGCCTTCGTGGCGAAGATGAACGAAGAGGCCAAGGCGCTCGGGATGAACAGCACCACATACACGGACCCGAGCGGTCTGAAGAAGACCACCGTGTCCACCGCAGCCGACCAGCTCAAGCTGGCCAAGGCAGTGATGCAGAACGATGTGTTCCGGCAGATCGTCGACACACCCCAGATCGACATCGAGGGCATCGACGGCACGATCTACAACAACAACACCCTTCTGCTGCAGCCCGGTGTGAGCGGCATCAAGACGGGCTCCTCCACCCCGGCGGGCGGCAACCTCCTCTGGTCCGCCAACACGATCGTGGACGGCAAGAAGCTCTGGATCTACGGAGCCGTCATGGGCCAGCAGGCCGGCACTGGCCGGGTCTACGACAGCCTTCAGCAGTCGCTGGACAAGAGCCTCAAGCTCATCCAGAGCGCGCAGAAGGCCGTCACCTCCGCAACAGTCGTCAAGAAGGGCGACGTCGTCGGGTACGTGGATGACGGCTTCGGCGGCAAAACGCCGGTGGTCGCGACGGAGAACGTCAAGGCGATGGGCTGGCCGGGCCTCAAGGTCGAACTGTCCGTGACGGGGAACGGCAAGAAGATCTCGAACACCGCGACAGCGGGCACAAAGGTCGGCATGGTGACCGTGGGATCGGGGGCCGGCAAGGTCAGTGCTCCGGTGGCCCTCCAGCAGGACCTGAAGGCACCGACGTTCGGCCAGAAGCTGACCCGGATCAGCTGACGCCTGCACGGAAGGGGGTGCCGGTCCCGGCACCCCCTTCCCTGTTGTGCACGTGTTAGCGTCCCCGGACAACCGGGGAGCGCCGGACCGCGTCCTCACACGTGTACCGCATGGGGGCACGGGCACGAAGCACGGGGACAGGGTGACCGGGCCGGCGGAGACGGGGGAGAGACCGTAGTGACCACTGCGGAGCCGAGACCCGGCCGCGCGGCGGCCGGGAGCAGCGATGTGCGAGGCGACGTGACGAGCGGCAGCGGTGGCGGGAACACGGGCGTCCGGCTGCCGGCCCCGCGTACCCCCGAACCCCGGGCCGAGGTGCCACGGCGGATCCGCGCCCGGCGGCTGCTGCGTCACCCCGTCACCATCGCGACGGCGGCCGCCGCGGTCACCCACATCCTCTGGTTCTTCTTCTTCGCGAACAGCGGCGGTGACCTCGCGGCGCAGGATGCCTGGGCCGAGTTCGTCGGCCGGCATCCGGGTACCGCGTACAACCTCGCCTGGTACGGGGGCATGCACCCCGTCTCGTACAGCGTCGTGTCGCCGTATGTGATGTCGGTGCTCGGCGTGCGGACGACGATGATGGTCGCCGGGACCGTGTCGGCGGCGCTGACCGCGCTGATCCTGGTCCGGGTGCGAGCCGTCCGTAATCCGCTCGCCTGCTCGCTCGCCGGGGTGTTCGCGTATCTGTGCAACGCGCTGTCCGGACGCGTGACGTTCGGGCTCGGCCTGATGTTCGCGGTGGGTGCGGTGGCCACGGTGTTCTGCTGGCCGTACCGATGGCGGTACAAGCGGTGGGCGAAGGCGGCCGTCGCCGCCCCGCTGGCCGGGCTCGCGACGGCGAGCAGCCCCGTGGCCGGACTGTTCCTGGGTGTGGTCGCCGCCGCGCTGTTCCTGAACAAGCGGCGCCCCGGGGCGTACGCGCTGGGCCTGGCCCCGGTCGCGGTCGTGGCGCTGTCCTCGTGGCTGTTCCCGTTCTCGGGTACGCAGCCGATGTCGATCGCGACGCTGTCGTTGCCGTTCCTCTTCGCCGTCCTCGTCTTCCTTCTCGTCCCGCGCGACTGGAGCACCGTCCGTACCGCCGCCGCCGTCTACGGGGTCGGGACGCTGCTGACCTATGTGATCGATTCGCAGATAGGGTCGAATGTCACGCGGATGGCGATGCTGTTCGCCGGGGTGGTGCTGCTCGCCGCGCTGCCGTACGCAGTCCCGCGATCCCGGCGCTGGTACGCGCTCCTCCTCGCGTTCGTAGGCATGAACTTCTGGATCGGTTTCAAGGGCGTCGACGACATCGTCCGGACCGCCCCCACCGCCTCCTGGACGCGCGAGCTGGCCCCGCTCGTCAATGAGTTGCAGGAGGTCGGCGCCGAGCGTGGCAGGGTCGAGGTCGTGCCCGCGAGCAGTCACCGGGAGGCGTCCGCACTCGCGTCGTACGTCAACCTGGCCCGCGGCTGGAACCGGCAGGCGGACATGGAGCGCAACCCGCTCTTCTACGACGACACCCTGAACTCCGCGAACTACCGCCAGTGGCTCGACCGCTGGGCCGTGCACTACGTGGTACTGCCCAAGGGGCAACCGGACGCCACCGGCGCGGTGCAGGAGGCGGAGCTCGTCCAGAGGGGGCAGCCGTATCTGCGCAGGATCTGGTCCGACTCCAGCTGGCAGCTCTTCGAGGTCGACAGCCCGGTGCCGCTGGCCGATCCGCCGGCGACCGTGGACCGGGCCGGTGCGGGCGAGCTGACCATCCATGTGAAGCGGGCGGGCCGGGTGCTGATCCGGATTCCGTACTCGCGCTGGCTCGCCCTGGTCGACGACGAGGGCAAGAGCGTGGAGCGGCCGCAGGAGACCGAGGCCTCCAAGCAGCGCGCGGACCAGGACAGCCCGCGGACCTTCGTCAACACCAACGGCTGCCTGATCAAGGTGGACGAGGACGCGGACGGCGACGAGTGGACGGAACTGCTCGCGCCGCACGCCGGGGTGTACCGGCTGGCAGCGCCGTACCAGCTCTCGCCCGGCACACCGTGCCCGGAGGAACTTCGCTGAGCGGTGCAGCGGGCCTCCGGGCTGCGGTGAGCGGGGCGGCCGGGCGTTACAGGCGCTTCGCGCTGCGCAACGTCGCGGCGTAGTAGCCGTTTCCGTCGAGCCGGGAGGTGCCGCCCTTGTCGCCGACGGTCGGGCCGTTGACCTCTTCGCGGCTGGACACGAAGATCTTGTGTCCGTCGGTGTCGTGCCCCATGTACATGCCGACGTGGTCGAGGCGCTGTTTGGTGCGCTGGTCGAGCTTGAAGAAGACCAGGTCGCCGGGTTGCAGCACGTCGATGTTCTTCGGCCGGTTCGCGGGGGCGATACCCGTGAGCTCGATGATGTCCGTGCCGCGGTTGGAGCGGGCCATGCCGTTGGCGGTACGCGGCAGGCCGTCGCCCTGGGTGTCGGTGACCATCAGCGGGTAGCGGGCGCGGTAGCCGAAGACCGTACGGATGAAGCCCGAGCAGTCCATGGAGCGGGCGCGCTCGGCGCGCGGCTGCATGGTGGTGCCGTTGCGAAACGTGTACGGGATGCCGAGGTAGTCGTAGAAGTCGGACTCCTCCAGGCGGTAGTCGTTGCCCGGGCTGCCGTTCGGGTTGATCGGCCCGAAGTTGGCGTCCCCGGCGTACGGGATCCCCTCGTCGTCCTTCTTGACCGGCGCCTGGTCCACGTACTGGAAGGCCATGGCGAAGAGGTCGTCCTCCTCGCTGCCGAAGAACTCCTTGAACCAGTCCTTGAACCACTTCTCCTGCTGCGAGCCCTTCTTCCACTGGTACGGCATCAGCCGCACCCAGTCCTCGGTGACGATCCGGGACTTGGTGTTGGCGGGCTCGGTGAAGGTGCGGCTGGGGCCGGTGAGCGTGGCCGTGCGCGCGCCGTCGGTGAAGCTGGCAAGGACCTCGCCGTTCGCGCCGCGCAGCACGGTGCGGGACGGGTTCTGCAGCCGCTCCCAGCGCTGGTCGCCGGTGTCAGCGCCGGAGGACCGGAGCGCCGGGTTGTCGGTGACGGCCTGCACGGCCGGGGCCTTGGCCTGCTCGTCCTTGCGCAGTTCGACGGTGAGGTAGCCGCTGCCCGCGAGCAGGGCGATCACCGTGACGGCATGCAGCACCGGGCGGCGGCCGCGTTTGGTCTTGGCACTCATGAGTCGGTCAGCTCCGGGTTGGGTGAGTCGTCAGGCGGTGTCGGTCGGCATACCGGTCAGACGGAGGGCAGTGCGCCCAGCAGGATTCCGGCGGTGAGCACGACGTAGGCCGTCAGCGTCACCGTGCCGGTCGCGAGCAGCGTTGCGCCCTTGGGCTGCCGGACGAGCTGATAGGCGATCAGGCCCGGGACGATGAAGCCGAGCGTCTGGTTGGTGTACATCAGCGGGAACTCCAGCGACAGCACGATCATCAGCGTCGCCTGGAAGATGACGCCGGTGAGGACGACGGTGGAGAACAGTCGCTTGCCGTAGAGGATCACCACGCGCTGGAGGCCGAGCACGGCAACGTACGTCAGCACGGTGACGCCGACCACCATGGCCGCGCGCTGAAGGTCCTCCACGAGGGTGAGGGCGAGCCAGCCCGGCGTGATCATGCCACCGGGGGAGAGGTTGGTCGTCAGATAGCAGACCAGCGAGAACATCAGCCCCAGCGCGATACCGATCGCGGCTATCTCAGGGGTGAGGACGGAGGGGATCAACGGGGCTCTCCTGGGTTCTGCTGCTGGGCCGGTGCGGGCGGGTTGACCGGCTCGAACGGGCCGCGGACGTACGGTTCCGAGGACGGCTGCGCCGAACTCTGCGACGGAGGCTGCGGCCGCATCCCGGCCGTCGGCTGCTGCGCGGGCGGCGCCTGCTGGGGCACTGCGGAGAGCGGGAGCACGCTCTGCCGACGCTGCTGGTAGCGCGCCTCGAACGCTTCCGAGTACGGCGCGAACGGGTCGAGGCGCGGGGCGTACCGCGGCAGGGCGAGCGTCTCGTCATGCCGTACGTAGGTGGGTTCGGGCTGGTGAGAGGGGTTCGGCTGGGCCGGGATCACGGGGAAGGCGGCGGTGGCCGGCCCGTCGTCGCGCACGTCACGCGGAACGGGCCTGTCCGCATCACCCGGCGTCCGGCCCCGGGTCTCGTCCGGCGTCTCGTCCGCAGGCAGTTCGGCCAGCTGCTCCAGCAGCAGTTCGCCCTGCCCGTGGATGTTGCCGATCGCGACGAGCGACGAATCGGGGCCGAGCTGTGCGAGCAGCTGCTGCATGAATTCCTCGGGGTCCCGCTTGTCACCGCCCAGGTCGACCGCGGTGCGCCGCCACTCGGTGGGGATCGCGTCGATGGCGCTCTTCGCCGGGTGGCCGATGACGAAGACCTTCTCCGGCTGGAGGTCGGGGATGATCTGGCCCATCTGGCCGTTGCGCTCGACCCGGTCGGGGCGGCAGTTGATGACAACGTTCAGCGGCCGGTTGATCGCACCCAGGTCGAGCAGTTGGTTGATGTTCATCAGCGTCGACTCGGGGTCGTTGGCCGCGAAGACGTTCGCGAACCGCAGCCGCTTGCCGTCGTCGGTGCGGTACCGCTCGACCGAGAGGACACCCGGGTCCGGCGGCGCGTCGTACATACCCCGGAGTGCGGTCTCCCTCTCCACGCCGAGGAGTTCGGCGACGGTCAGCGCGATCGCCACGTTCTCCTTGAAGGTGAACCAGCTGAACCCGCGCAGCTCCTCGTCGCTGACGGTGTTCGGGTCCGCGTAGATCAGCTTGCAGTCCCGGGCGTCCGCCTCCTCCTGGAGGATGTCGAAGCGGTCCTGCTCGGCAGTGACACAGATGCCGCCCTCCGGCATGGAGCGGCACAGGGAGCGGGCCACGTCGTCGAGGGTCGGGCCCATCTCGGCCAGATGGTCCTCACGAACGTTGCAGAGCACGCCGATCGTCGACCGGATCAGCTTCGACTGGTTGATCTCCTGGAGCGCGGGCATGACGGCCATGCACTCGATGACGAGCGCGTCCGGGCTGTACGACGCGGCGCGGCGCACGATGCCGATCTGCTCCACGACGTTGGCGATGCCGAACTTGCGGTAGACCGGCTCCTCGGTGGCGTCCGGGTGGATGAAGCGGGCCGCGGTGCCGGTGGTCTTGGCGACGGTGACGAGGTCACCGCCGCGCAGAGCACCCGCGCACAGCCGGGTGATGGAGCTTTTGCCGCGGATGCCGTTGACGAGTACCCGGGTCGGTATCCGTTCCAGATTGGCGAAGTGGCGGCGTTGCTCGACGATGCCCGCGATCAGCAGGATCGCGCAGCAGACCACGAGCACGGTATAGAGGAAGAGCACGGCCGATCAGTTCCTTCCGGCCAGGGGAGCGCTGTCGTGTCTGCGCTGCTCCTGGAGCTGCTGCCGGACGAGTTCGAGGCTGCGTGCGACGGCGCCGACCTCGTCGTGGTGATGCGGGAAGAGCACGGTGCGGCGGTCGCCGGCGGCCAGCGCCTCGGCCTTGACGGCCAGCTCACGCAGCGGACGTACGACGACGATGTACAGCCAACCGAGGCAGGCCGCGGCGGCGGTGACGCCGAGCACTCCGGCGAGGACGGTGCGGTTCTGCAGGCGGTACTCGGGGATGGCGAGTCCGGCGGCGGGCTGCCAGCTGACCACCGTCCAGCCGAGTTCCTTTGCCGCTCCGCCGCCGACGAACGGCGCCGCACCGGCGACCTGGACGCCGCCGCCGTCGCGGTACATGACGCCGCTGGCGTGGGCGCTGAGACCAGTCTTCTGGCTGGTGCCGGTGGCCAGCTCGTCGAGCCGCTTCGGCAGCTTCTGGAAGGCCAGATAGCCGGTGTTGCCTCCCAGGACCCGGTGCTCGCTGTCGACCACCCGGATCTGACCGAGGCCGGGGCGCTTGAGCAGCGAGTTGATGAAGTCGATCCGGAACTCGCCGATCACTGTGGCACCGCCCCGGCCCGGGATCTCGGCGTATCCGGCGATGACGGGCTCCTTGCCGGAGCTGTTCAGGACGCTCATCGGCTGCGCGAACGGCTTGTCGTTGTCCTTGGCGCCGTCACCGGCGGGCAGCCGGTGCGGGGATTCGCCGGCCCGGGCCAGGATCGCGCCGTCGGCGGAGCGTACGTACAACGACTGGTAGCGCAGATGCTCGGTGCGGGTGCGCTCCAGGACCTTCTTCATGTCCTCGGGGCTGGTCCGGTCGCCGATCAGGGCGGAGACGGACACCAGATCGGCGTGGCCCTCGTTGAGCGCGCGGCGCACCCGGTCGGAGAGCGTGTCGGTGCGTTCGCGCTGGTCGCTGATGATCTGTTCGGGTACGGCGACGGTCGAGTCGGCACGGTTGAAGAGCAGCAGCATCGGTGCGGACCAGGCCAGCAGCAGGACGCCGCAGACGACGATGAGACCGCGGGTGCCGAAGCGGCCGCGGCGCGAGGAGCCGGGAGGCGGGCCCGCGGTGTCGGCGGACTCGCCGACGAGCTGGCGGCGGAGCCGTTCCAGGGCCTGCCCGATCCGGGCGGCCTCGCCGTACTTCGGGACGGTGACCGGGCGGGCCAGATCCCCGCGGGTGAGCCGACGGCTCTCCAGGAAGAGCCGCAGCAGGGGTCGCTGGACCGTACCGATCAGCAGGGCTACCGCGAGGGCGCCGATCAGCAGCAGTGCCGCCGCCGCGATCAGCCCGAAGAGCGGGCCGGCGACCCGGGTGGGGTCCACGGCGACGTCGACCATGGCCACGACGGTCAGCCCCAGCGCGGTCGCGACCGTGCCCTCGCCGGGCTGCGGACCGGTGAGCGTGGCGTATCCGGCAATGGAACGGTCACCTTCGAAGGAGCTGCCGAGCAGGCTGCCGCTGACCCCGGGAAAACCACCGGAACCGGGCTCCTTCGCCGTGAGCGGGTGCTGCGCGGCCTTGGTGGCAGCAATCTTGGAGAAGGCTTTGAGCTCCTTGTTGGAGCGCTTGACACCGTCGCGCTGCAGATCGGTCAGGACCTGCTCGGGCTCGGGGATGCCGTCACTGCTGAGGATGTGCCCATCGCTGTCGATGACGGCGATCGAGCGGAACTGTCCGAGGCTGATTCCGGGGAAGCGCAGACTGCTCGATGCGATGAGCAGTTGCTGCGGCCGGTCGGGCCAGGACAGCAAGGCAAGGGCGAGCAGCCGGGTCTCGCCGTTCTGCAGCCGCACCATGCGTGGGGTGAGCCCGTCCTTCGCGGAGAGCCTGCTCGTGTCGATGGCGGTGACGGGCACGTTCTCACCGCGTGCGGCGAGCAATCGGCCCGACTTGATCTCCACGACGGCGGTGCCCATCCACTTCTGATAGACACTGCCGATCTTGTCGAGGACGGCGTCCGGAGAGACCGGCTCCCCGGCGCTGAACAGTCCCGCGGTACGCGTCAGGTCGGTGGCGCTCTCGTCGATCGAGGCGCGCATGGCGACGGCACCGTCCTCGGCGAAGCGCTGCTGAGACGTCAGCACCGCCTCGGGGACGGATCCCTGACTTGCCCTGCCCAGGCCCAGGGCGGTGATGCCCGCGAGGGAGAGCAGCAGGGCCGAGAGGACCGCGATGGGTGGACGGATGCCACCCAGCAGCGACATGTCGGCCCGGCGTCGGACCTTGTGCCGCCGCTTCGCAGACGAAGCGGCCATGAGTGTTCCCCTTTGGGTTCCGGCCCGCGCCGACGCGTGCCATGGAGACAGAACGACCAGTTCCAGGACTGGGAAGCTTGGCGAAAGGTTGTACGGAGAGTCGCCGATGTGACGCACGCAACTTTTGAAGCCCTGCCTGTGGGGCACGTGTGAGTTGGCTGTGTGCTGCCCAGGAGAGGGCCGCGAGCCGACGTGGGATCAGCGGCAGGCCGGATGGCCAGGTGATGACCAGACGGATCAGGTGATCAGTCCGGAAGGCCCTCCAGTGGCTTCAGGCCGTCCTTGGCCCCACCCCGGTTGAGCATCGTGCCTTGGGTGCGTTCGAAGGCCAGCCGGTACCGGGCCCGCTCCTCGGACGACAGCCCCTTGCCGTCCCGCAGGGACTCGGCCGGAATCACCAGCCGATGGTCCGTCACCGCGCCGGGCGCCTCGGCCGCCTCGACGGAGGCGGGGTCGCTGTCGTCGACGTCCGGCGGGATGGTGACGAGCGTCGGTACGTAACGGGCGTCCACGTCCCACGTACCGCCCCGCTTGTGGAATTCGAACCAGCCGATGACGCCTTCCTCGGTCAGCCCGGACGGCACGTCGTGTCGCGCCAGCTGGTTGCCGAGGCCGTACGCGACCCAGGTGCCGTCCACCTTCTCCATCGGCTGAACCACGTGCGCGTGGTGACCGATCACCAGGTTGATCCCGGTCTCTTTGGCGAGCCGACGGGCCAGCTTCAGCTGCGGAGCGCTCGGGTCGGGGTGGTGTTCGCGGCCCCAGTGGATGCTGAGGATCACCACCTCGGCGCCGGCCTTGCGGGCGGCCTTCTCGGCGGCGGCGATCCTGGTGAACGAGTTCTGGTTCACGAGCCAGGGTTTGTCGGCCGGTATCTCGCGGCCGTTGAACCCGAAGGCGTACGAGAGCTGGGCAACCTTCACGCCCTTCACGTCCAGGATCAGCGGCTTGGCGGCCTCCGCGCTGCTGCGTGCCGAGCCCGCGTGCTTGAGCCCGGCGGCGTCGAGGGTGTCGAGCGTGCGCTTCACGCCCTCGGCGCCGTGGTCGAGGGTGTGGTGCGAGGCTGTCGAGCAGGTGTCGTAACCCGTGCTCTTGATCGCCTTGGTGATCTGCGGTGGAACCAGGAAGTCCGGGTAACTCTGGAACGGACCCTCCGGCTTGCCTACGACTGGCTCGAAGTGGCAGATCGCCAGGTCGGCCTTGCTGATCACTGGCTTGACCCCGGCCATGATCGCGCCGAAGTCGAGCCCGTCGGCGGCGGTGTCACTGCTCCCGGCCCCACTGCTCCCGGCGTCCTTGCGGGCCTGTTCGGTCAGCTGCGGATGGATCAGAATGTCGCCTGCGGCGGCGACGGTGAAGGACGGGCCCGACCTCGCGTCGGCGGCGCCGCTGTCACTGCCCGGGAGGGAGCAGCCGGCGGCGGTGGCCGCGAGGAGCGCCAGCGCGGTGGCGCGGTTTGCGAAGGAGCCGTGAGGGAGTGGCGACACCCCTAATATTTTACTTACATACGACAATGGATCCTTCCGTGAAGGTAACAATCAAGGCAACACTGCTCGGTATCGGGGTGATGGTGGTCACGCTCGGCGCTCTGGCGGCAGTTCTCGTCCCGACCCAGAACCAGGGTCGACGCGGGGCGGTTTCCCCGCCATCCCCTTCTTACGGTCACGATCTGGCCCGGCGCATCACCGACTTCACCAGGGGCACCGTCGCTCACAGCGACTATCAGCAACCCCTGCGCGCGCAGCGACTTACCGTCGCCGAGGGGGTCGGGCTCTTCCTGGACGGCCGCCGGGCCGAGGCGGGGCGGCGGCTGGCCGAGGTCGAATTCGGGATCCGTGAGTTCACCGACACCGGGACCGGCCGCCGCTACGCCGAGATCGCCGACCGTGCGGCGGAGGCCGGACGAGGCTGGGGCCGGGTCTATGTCGACCTCGGCGCCCCGATCCGCTGGTCTGTCCAGGTCCCGCATCCGGTCGCCGACACCGGAAGTGAACAGCTCGGCCTCGGGGTGCTGCGCGCCAGGCCCGGTGGGGTGCTGGTGCTGGCCGGTGCGCACCGAAACGCCGGGAAGGGCGACCGGGCCGATGTGGCGCACCGCCGTGACACCGTCTTCGACGCGGTCTGCGACGAGCTGGTCGAACGCCGGCTGCCGGGCCTCCAGGTGCACGGCTTCGCCGACGCCACCGAACCGGACTACGACGTGATCGCATCCACCGGCAAGGGCGACCACGGGCTGGCCGCGGCCCGCCGCACGGCAACCGCCCTGCGGCGGGAAGGTTTTGATGTCTGTCGGGCCTGGGTGCGCCGCTGCGCGCTGGAGGGGCGCAGCAATGAACAGGGACGGCGGGCCGCGGCGGACGGCGTACCGTTCCTGCACATGGAGTTCAGCCGGAGTGTGCGCGACGACGAGGGCCGGATGCGGCGTGCGGTGGCGGCGATGGCGGCAGTGCTGCCACGCTGAGAAAAGGCGAGGGCAAGTAAGACCGACCGGCAATTGGGGGGCGGCGTCACGGGGCTGGGGCACGCACTTCGCGGCGTTGTCGTCCATCACGGCTCGCTCGCCCCCGTCGACCTGCACGCGGCGAAGATCGCGGCGGTGAAGGCCGCCGTGCCACACCTCTTTGTCAACGCGCGCACCGACACGCACTGGCTGGGCGGGGAGCAGGCGGCCGGGACGATGCACCGGCTCGACGCCTATCAACAGGCGGGCGCCGACGGCGTGTTCGTCCCCGGCCTGACCGGCGCGGCGTCGATCGCCGCGCTGGTCAAGGAGCTCGACGCGCCGCTCAACATCCTCTACTCCCCGTCCGGCCCCACGGTCGCGCAACTCGGCGGCCTTGGGGTGAGCAGGGTGAGCCTGGGATCGCTGCTGTACCGGACGGCGCTGGGCGCGGCACTGGGAGCGGCGGCGGAGATCAGGGCGGGCCGGGCGGTGAGCGGAGACGTACCGACGTACACACAGGGACAGAACCTCAGCACGTGACCATCCGCCCGGCCCCGGCTGTACGAGGTCCTGGGTCACGAGGCGAGTGCGTGTCAGGACTTGCTGTCGTCGGGGCGGGCTGAGCACATCACCTCGGAGGGTGACGCTGGTTCCTCCGCGCGGCTGATCACGCAGTCCAGGTCTCGTACCCGGCGACCATCCGAGTCAGCCGCGCAGGCTGACGACACGCGTTGGGCGGCGCTTGATGATGAGGCACATGAGTATTCACCCGGCCCTCTCCGCTGTCACCGTCGTTGCGGAGCCGCCCCGTTGGGCGGTCTGGGCCGCCCATCTGCCACGCTGGTGGTGCTGCCGAGCGGACTGTGGCGTATCGCCCTGGTGCTCGGATACCCGGCTGGTTACAGCGACGCGGGCTTCGCGGGCTTCGAGACGATCGGCGCGAAGGTGTGGATGCTGACACTCAGCGTGCTCTGCGAGCTGGGCGCATTCCTGACGATCGGTCTGGTACGACCGTGGGGCGAGATCGTGCCGCGCTGGATACCGCTGATCGGGGGGCGAAAGGTCCGTCCCATGGCTGCCGTCGTCCCTGCCGCCCTCGGCGCAGCGGCCCTGACCCTGATCTGGGCCAACGTCCCCTGGTGGTGGACATACCCGCACGATGACATGACGCACACCGGAAACCTCGTTGTCGGCATCCTCTACCAGCCATTGGTTCTCTGGGGCCCGCTGCTCGCCGCCGTCACCATCTCCTACTACCGCCGCCACCGCTCCCCGCATCGCCGGGTGACGACCGCCGGCTGAGTGCCGGACCTCGCAACCCGGCCGATTCGGTGACGAACGGGCCCGTCCAGCAGATCGCCAACCTGTTCAGCGTGCCCCGCTCCACGGTGTACGGGCACCTGGACAAGACCAAGACCGTGCCTGTGGTCCGTGACAGCCGGACGAAGGCCCCGGCGTTGCCACGGACCACGAGCTCAAGAGCCTGCGGCAGCCGTCGCCGGGCTCTCGGTCAGGACTGCCGGATCACGGCGACGTCGAACTCCAGCGTCACCTTCTCGCTGACCAGGCCCCCGCCGTATCTGATGCGCCAGTCCTTGCGGTTGATGGTCGCCTTGCCCGCGAAGCCGGCCCGGAAGGTGCCCCGCCGATCGTTCTCGGCGCCGGTCAGCTCGAAGTCCACGGTGACCGGCTTGGTCACGCCGCGGACGGTCAGGTCACCGGTGACCTTGAAGTTGCTCTCGTCGGCCCGCTCCACCTGGGTCCAGGTGAAGGTGATGATCGGATGGTTGTCCATGTCCAGGAAGTCGTTGCTGTGCAGGTGATTGTCGCGCTTCCGGTTGCGGGTCTGGACGCTCTTCGCCCGGATCGTGAGCTGGGCCGTGGACTTCGACGGGGCGTCGTCGTCGAGGTGCGCGCTGCCCTCGAACTCGTCGAACCGCCCGCGCACCTTGGTGACCATCGCGGCCCGCGCGGCGCTCAAGGCCGCCTGATCAACACCTTTCCATGAAATTCCGCGGAGCAGGTCCTAAGGTCAAGCGGTATGACAACCGCTCTGGTGCTGATCGATCTGATGCCGCGCATCATCGCGCTACCCCTCGCCCCGCACACGGGTGACGAGGTGCTGAAACGATGCCTGGAGCTGGCCAACGCCTTCCGTGCGCAGGGGCGGCCGGTGATCCAGGTCCGCGTCGACCGGCCCAACGTCGCCGAGCAGCCGCCGGGCAGCGACTTCGCGCCCGGCTTGGTGCAGCATGGGGACGTCGTACTGGTGAAGTGCAGCATCGGCGCGTTCGCGACCACGGACCTCGACGCTCAGCTGCGGAAGCTGGGCGTCGAAACGGTCGTCCTGGGCGGACTGGTCACCACCATGGGCGTGGAGTCCACAGCCAGGGCCGCGAGCGATCTCGGTTACGAGGTCGAGTTCGTCGCCGACGCCATGTCGGGCACGGCCGCGGAGGAACACGACTTCGCGGCGGCGAAGACCTTCCCGCGCTTCGGTCGGGTCACCACGACGCAGGACTACCTGTAGGCGTCCACGCCGAGCCTAAGCCTCGATCCACCGACGTGCTTTGAAGATGCTCTCGTGATCGTTGCGTGAGCTGGTTTCGGTCGGTGGTCGTTGACGGGCAGGTGATATCTGCTGGTCTGCCCAGCTTTTCCACGGGTTCGGTTCCGGTCAGGCCCTGGCGGGCGGGGTGGTCAGGGGCGTCTCAGGCCGGTGCGGGTGGGTCGTGGACAGTGTCGAAGAGATGTGTCCAGGCGTGCTGCCAGGGCCAGTTGTGTGGCAGGTGCAGGGTGATGCGTCGTGCGGAGCGTGAGGTTCCCCCGCTATGCGGGTGGTACTGACTAGCTGGTCAGAGCGGGTTGATGTGGTTTCAGGTTCACTGGTTCGGCCGCTGCCTGGTTGGCG